>NZ_JADEXF010000161.1 GCF_015207245.1 Nostoc cf. edaphicum LEGE 07299 | reverse complement strand
AAAAATTAATCATGTAAATTTTTAGTCAAGGAGCCTAGAGAAACTTGGAAAGCCATAAAGAAAAAATCTTGGTGGTAGACGACGAAGCCAGCATTCGCCGGATTTTGGAAACACGCCTTTCCATGATTGGCTACGATGTAGTGACAGCTGGCGACGGGGAAGAAGCTTTGGAAACTTTTCGCAAAACTGATCCTGACCTAGTAGTTTTGGATGTAATGATGCCAAAGCTAGATGGTTATGGTGTATGTCAAGAATTACGAAAAGAATCAGATGTGCCCATTATTATGCTAACAGCTTTGGGTGATGTAGCCGATCGCATCACTGGCTTAGAATTGGGTGCTGATGACTATGTAGTTAAACCATTTTCTCCCAAGGAGCTAGAAGCCCGGATTCGCTCGGTGTTGCGACGGGTAGACAAAGCCAGTGGTTCTGGCATTCCCAGTTCTGGGGTAATTCATGTCGCTAATATAAAAATCGATACGAATAAGCGACAAGTCTACAAAGGTGATGAGCGTATTCGATTAACGGGTATGGAGTTCAGTTTGTTAGAGTTGGTAGTTAGTCGCTCTGGAGAAGCATTTTCTCGTTCGGAAATTTTGCAGGAAGTATGGGGTTATACACCAGAACGTCATGTAGATACCCGCGTAGTAGATGTGCATATATCACGTTTGCGGGCAAAATTAGAAGATGATCCTAGCAACCCAGAATTGATTCTCACCGCACGGGGTACTGGTTATCTTTTCCAGCGGATTATTGAGCCAGGAGAGGAGTGAGGAGATGAGGCAGGGGGAGAAGAACTTTAATTATTGTCCAATGCCCAATGTCCAATGCCCAATGCCCAATGACTAATGACTAATGACTGATCCTAATCGAGTTTTGCGGCGTCTACCCATTGTCGTAGGTGGGCTAGGCGCTGTACTTTTATTGATTAACCGTTTATTGACACCGGAATTAACCCAGTCTCAATCACGTGGTGATGTGGTGGGCGTGATTTTAAGCGCGGTGTTAATTTTGACGGGTTTAATTTGGCAGCAAGTTCAACCGCGATCGCCTGATACTGTAGAACTAATTGGAGAAGAAGGTTTTGTACTCGCAGCAGATTTACCCGAAGCGGTGAAAACAGAGCTAGCCTGGGCATCTCATTTATTGTTGACTAATACAGTAACGCGATCGCTTGTGGTTTTTTATCAAGGTAAAGTTTTGTTGCGTCGCGGAATTTTGGGTACCAAATCTGAGGTTGTGCCAGGAGTAATCTTAAAACAGGTACTCGAAAAACAAAAACCGATTTATCTAGTAGTTCTAAAAATATATCCAGGTAGGCTTGAATTTGATTATTTACCAGAAAACACTCAAGGTGTAATTTGTCAACCTATTGGCAACCAAGGTGCATTAATTTTGGGAGCAAATGCTCCTCGCAGTTACACTAAACAAGATGAAAACTGGATTGCGGGAATTGCTGATAAGTTAGCCGTTACTCTTAGTACTTAGATTGTCAGCTAGTTTAAAAGCCAGCCAGTTTTATTGATACAAGGGGCTTAAGCCCCTTGTATGGGAACAAGCTCGCAGCTAATCGGTATTAGCCAGTCATTTAGTGTCATAGGCGTATTTTAAATTTAAAAATTAAATCTAAAACTTAAAATTCAATCACCAAGAACTCAAAAAATTCCAACCTTCCTTTTCTTGTGGTGTCTTTCCTTCTTTTTCTTCTAGTTCTTCCGGTATCTTTGAATTTGTTTGTTGAATTAAATTATCATAAGCTCCTGAATCAACCCATTTTAATAATTCGCCAGCCCGCATAACTACCCAAGAAAGCCCAGGCTCTGTATAGCTTAATATTTTGGTGACTTTATCCACACTATCAAAGTTATTAGATGCAAACTCACGGGCTTGGACGAGAAAATCTTCAATTACAGCAGAAGTCAAGTACTCATCTGGTAAACCCGCGAGTTTCATCAGTGCAGTAGTTGCTACGTCAATATCCTGACAAGCAAGCAAAGCAGCCCGATCGGCAGTGAACCTAGCCATCATCCGCCAATTATACAAACCTAGTTCCATTCCACCCGCTACTAAGCCACCGACTCCCAGTGTGGTACTACTCAACAAATTTTTCAACGTTGGCATAACAATTGCCATTTGGTGATAAACCATGTGCTGACTTTTGATGCGAGCGATTTCGTGCCCAAAAATATAAAGCAACTCATCTGCGCCAAGCCACTCCATTGCATCTAAATTGATACCGACAAGGGGTTTTTCCACACCAACAATGTAGGTTTGAATGTGACCTGTGCCTCGAAATAGATACAATTCAGGAAGTGGAGCAACATCAAGAATTTGGCAGGTTTCTACAAATGCTTGATGTAATTGGGGAAAATTACGGGGCGAAATTCTGATTTCACTACCAAGGCTTTGCAGTCTAAGTAGGCGATCAATGCCGTATTCGTTAACTTTTTTGAGTAGCAAGGAGACACCGGGCATATTTTGCAAGGAAGCCAAGGCTTTGCGATCAAAGGGGTGTTCGTATGCTTCTGAACTTAGTCCAGTTAATATTTTTCTCGTCATGGGTTTTGAGCTTTTTAATAGCAGTTTAGAAGCATTAGGCAAACTTACACCACAGTGTACTAAGTATTTTTCGCTATCTTACCCAGATAGAATAAACAGTAGGGACGCACAGATGTGCGTCCCTATGAGAAAATTTGGAAATTTACAATTGATCTATGCAAATTATTTATTGGCTATTAATTGCTGTAATGGTTGTGGGTATTATTGGTGCTGTAGTTCCAGCCATTCCCGGTAGCAGCTTAATTTTAATTGCAATTATTATCTGGGGAATCGTTAGTAGTTCCTTTGCAGCTATCAAAATTCCACTAATTGTGACAATTATAGTTTTACTGCTCAGTGTCGGAGTAGATTTTTTAGCTAGCTATGTGGGAGCAAAACAAGCTGGAGCTAGCAAGTGGGGGCAAATTGGCGCAATTGTTGGTTTGGTAGTAGGATTTTTGGGATTATTGCCAACTTTACCTTTTGGGGGGCCACTGTTAGGAATTTTACTAGGCCCGCTTTTGGGAGCAATTATTGGTGAGTACCTGTACCGACGTGAATTCGGGTTAGCAGTTAAAGCAGGTATAGGAATTGTAGTCGGATCTTTGGTTGGAAATTTGATTCAAGGGTTGTTAGCGATCGCCGCAGTTGTAGTTTTTGTTGTAACAACCTGGCCACAGGTATTTGGCTCTTAACATTTGAAAAATCTGACAGATTTGAGAACAGCGGTAATAGCTAGCAATTAGCTGTTTTTTACAAACATTCAATTTGCTCGTAAAGACTATCCATAGTAAACAAATACAGCGGTTCCTCCCATTTATTCTATGAGAGGAACCGTTTCACTAAATATTGGTAACTGAAGAAATTATAAATACACTGCATACTCCATTTATCTAAAATATGGTTGAGAATTTTTATGTATAAAGAATTACCATTCATTGACGTTACGTAGACAACTTGATTAAAGTCAGAGCTATTGCCAATAATTTAAACCCTAGAGAGTAAGAGATATACGAAGCGCAGATATGTAAGAAATTAAAATTTTATGAAGACTATTTATTAGTTGAAGATGTGATGAAGACCACTCAGTAAATATTGCAGGTTCTAAGTCTATGTGATTTTATGGAGATAAGAAATACATCACGCAAGTTTCGCTTTCACTGACAGTATTTTAAATAAATTACTGAGATTAAAAGTAAAGCAATTGCTCTGATTTAAAGTTATTACTAGGAGCCTCAAACAAGAATGATTGGTTTTAAATCTACATTACTAAATGCAACTTTAGCTGTTGCTGCTGCACTCCCCTTAGCTACTGCTGCCTTGTTTACCTCTGCTGGGTCTGCTCAAGCATACACTGGTGGCTTTACCTTTGACGGAAAGGGCACTACAGCCAAGATCACTAACACTGGCATAACTTTCACTCCTGATCCAGGAGCAATTGAGTTAGGGATCAAAGAGGGATCTTTTCTTAACGATACAAATGGGACTATTTACAACTTAGTAAATGCCACTTTACCTTCTGACTTTATAGATATTGGTGATCAAGATGGCGTTAAACTTCTTAGTTTAACCACTCTTTTCGCACCAACGTTTGAAGTAACAAAAACAGGAACACTAATCACCTTTACGTTCAACGGATTGTTCGAAGACCAAAGTCAGGCAACAGTAGACGTTTTTTTCGCTTCTTTAAAGAAAAACGCGGAGGCTCTATACAATAGTGGTGAAATAGTTAATGCAAGTTTTGAAGGTGCGACAATAGCCTCTGTTCCCGAACCAGCTGCATTACTAGGCTTGGGTGCAGTAGGTGCAGTAATGGCTATGTCTCGCCGTCGCAAAAGTATCCTTCAATAGACCTATCCTAAATATCAACAAGTTACTTTTAGTTGCTAAAAGTAACTCTAATTGAGCTATTCGATCTGGCTGGAATGCAAAATTTACCAACCAGGTCGAATTTTTTTATACTGCCAGACAAATCTATATTAAAGGTGGATTTTCTTAACCTTAGATAGACTTAAACTGACTGCAAAGATTGTTTAGCTTCGTTTGCGATCGCATCTACTTCATCATTAGCCAGAGTTTCTAATATAGATTTGGCTTCTGGACTAGCCAAACGAGTTAAGGCTTGTACAAGTCTGTAACGAATTTGCCAATCTGGATTGTTAACATAGGGAGCCAATAGGGAAACTGCTTGTACATCTCCCAAGTCACCCAAAGAACTAATAGCAGCAGTTTGGACTAATTCGTTTTCTGATGAGAGTGCCTCTTTAAGTAGTTCAAAGGCTCGTGGATCGCCCAACTCTCCTAATGTAGCAATAATACTGAATTGTATTAACCATTCCCCAGTTGTATGATAAAGCTGCTGTAAATCTTCAAAAGCTTCGCTTAACTTCAGAGCGCCCAAACAGTCTGCTGCTGCTGCTTGTACATCTACTTCGGAGTCATGAAGTAAGCGATCGCGCAAGATATCCAAGGATAATTGTAAATCTTGCGTTCCGAGTGTATCCATTTGACTCACTGCTGAGTAACGGACACGGGAATTATGATCGCCAATAGCACTTTGAATTAATTCAAAGCCAACCGCAGGTTCCAATTCGCGGATTTGATTTACAGCACGTAAGCGATCGCCTAAATCCTCAGAACTGAGCAATTGCTTAACAGACTCCGGAGTAATACTCATTTAGTTATCCTTGATTTTCAAATGTATAAAAAAGACAGACGCGATTAATCGCGTCTCTACTTTTGACTTTTGTACAGACGCGATTAATCGCGTCTCTATTTTTGACTAATCTTGACTAGCAGCCATAGCCCGAATAATATCACCACGAGTGAGAATACCAATTACTTGACCTGTAGTCTCAAGTACTGGTAAGCGGTGAACGCTGCGATCGTGCATGATTGTCGCTGCTTCTCTTAAAGTTTTATCAGGGGAAATAGCGATCGGGTTTTTACTCATCACCTCCCCGACAGTTTGCCCTAGAGCTTTGTGCAAATCACGGTCATACGTAGCAGGATTTTTTAAATAGATAACACTGTCAAGAAACATAATGTATGCAGGTGGAGTAACACCAGTTTCTTGCCACATCAAATCGGTTTCCGAGATAATGCCTACCAATTTACCGAGATCATCCACAACAGGTAGTCCGCTGATATGGCGTTCTGCGAGAATTTGGATAGCTTCCTTCAGTGGAGTTTCCTCCCGGACAACAATCGGATCGCGGCTCATTACATCGGCAACGGTTTTAGGCATTTATTTGCTGACACCTTAAATCAAAGTCCCTGCGCTTATTGTAGAAAATTGCGGGACTCAACCTGATGCAATTAATAGATTGTTACGGGATTGGTCATTGGTCATTGGTCATTTGTCATTTGTCATTTGTCATTGGGCACTTGTACTGAGCGAAGCCGAAGTATTGGTTATTAATTATTCTCCTCTGCTCCTCTGCTCCCCTGCTCCCCTGCTCCCTCTGCTTCTTTCCTAGCCCCCACTTCCTTTCAATGCAGCAATAATTTGAATATTTGCTTTAGGAAAAGTAAAATGTTCCAGTTCTTCCAAACTTACCCAGCGAATTTCATCGGATTCCAAAGGTTGGGGGACACCCGTAAGATGGCGGCAATGATGTACTGTGAGAGTAACGCGCAAACTTGTATAGCTGTGGTCAATAGTAATCAGATGCTTTCCGACTTCAATCACTATTCCCAGTTCTTCGGAAATTTCCCGTTGAATACATTCTTGAATGGTTTCACCAGGCTCAATTTTACCACCAGGAAATTCCCACAAACCACCCATCGCTCCTTGTGGACGACGGCGGTCAATTAAAATTTGCTTTTGGTCATTCCAAATTACTGCAACACCAATGATTTTATGGGGTGGGAAAGAACTGGTTTCACTCATAGTTGAATCGGGAGTAAGGAGTAGAGAGTAGGGAAAGAATTCGTGAATTTTGACTCTTGACTAATAACAAAACTCGGCAGAGTTACAACTAGTCTGCCGAGTTTAGATTTATTGCAAAGGTCATTTAGCACTGTTCGGTTATCCACAAATGTGCATTCATCATTTATAAATAAGCGTCAATATCGTATCTGGTTAAAGACTTAATTATTCAGACCGTAAAAAGGTTTAGAGGAAAGGAATTTTTATGCTTTCTGCATAGGTTCGGGAGTTATAACTAACTAGCCTGACATCAGATAAATTGAATTAATCACAAAATTACAGGAGTTCGCAGAGAAGCGAAATCAAAGACTCCGCGTTCGTCTGCGTTGAAATTTCAACCTGAATTCGTCACTATTTTGGATATTTTAAAAAACTTAGCTGATGTATAATCGGGAATTAGCAGTAAAGATGTCGCAGAGACTTATTTTTAAATTCGTATCGCTGTAACTATAATTAGCTTTTAGCCCAACAATATTGATTGGATTCTCCAAATTTTACATTTCTAGTCAACTTCGTTGTTGTTGGTTTCAGATCCTTGTAAGGTCATTTCAAAATTCATTCTCTGTTCAGCGTTACGCAAGAAATAACCACTCATCATCGCAGAAGCAAGAAGTCTACCTAGATTTTCGCGATTTGTGGTTACAGTAACACCAAAGTGTTCTGAAGGTAGATTACCTAATAGTCCTGTAATATTCCGTTCCATCACCTGAAACACTTCGGCAGATGTGGGTTTGGAT
>NZ_JADEXF010000160.1 GCF_015207245.1 Nostoc cf. edaphicum LEGE 07299 | reverse complement strand
CTTCGCCAGCTTGAATCATACTCACATATAATCCATCAAAACAGTCAGGATGCTTCCGCATTGCCTCTGAAAGATTCATTCCGCTTTGAACATCGGTGCTAATGTCTACAAGAGCTTGTTTCAATTTAGTATTACTACACTGTTCGGAAAGCACCCCCAGACTTCTAACGATCGCAACTCCCGCATTCATCAAAACGGCAAATTGACGCGAAAAAACGGCTTTATCTTTCACAGAAACCTTAACTAAGGAATTCTGGAAATTTTTGAAGGCAACATCTGGCTGAAATCCCTGAGATTGCTTGAGTTCTTGGATTACAAAACCTTGATCTCTGAGATTAGTACGAGCTTGTACCAAGGATTCAGCAACAATTTTTTCTGTTCGAGATTTTCCTTGCGAATCCCGAACACGGGCAACGAAGTTTGGCATAAATAAATTCAAAATTCAAAATTCAAAATACTCAAGGGGATGAAATATTCTTCATCTCCCCTATCCCCAATTCTTTTAATGTGCTTTGGCTGCCGTACCGGGTTTAGCACCTGCGGCAGCTTGCGGTGTAGAATTACCAATGAGACGTTGAATTTCATCTGGCTTAGAAGTCTTAGACATTGCCGCCTCAAAGGAAATCGTTCCTGCTTTATAAAAATCAGCTAAAACCTTCTCCAGAGTTTGCATTCCCAATTTGCCGCCAGTTTGAATCGCTGAGTAAATTTGAGATGTTTTGCCTTCTCGAATCAAGTTGGAAATAGCAGGAGTGACAATCAGAATTTCTTGAGCCATCACCCGGCCATATTCACCGGGTTTAGGGTTTTTCTTAGACACCAGGGTTTGGCTAAATACCCCTACCAATGAGTTAGACAACTGCACCCGCACTTGGGTTTGTCTTTCATGGGGGAAAACGTCAATAATCCGGTCAACTGTTTGGGCGGCGGAACTAGTGTGTAGCGTACCAAATACCAAGTGTCCTGTTTCTGCTGCGGAAATCGCCAAAGAAATCGTTTCCAAATCACGCATTTCCCCCACCAGAATAATATCTGGATCTTCCCGCAAGGCTGCTTTCAAAGCATTAGCAAAGCTTTTAGTATCTTCTCCTAGTTGCCGCTGGTGAACCAAGCTTTTAATTGGTTCATAAACAAATTCAATAGGGTCTTCCACCGTTAAAATATGCTCTGCCTTGGTGCGGTTAATCAAGTCAATCATTGCCGCTAGAGTAGTTGTCTTGCCGGAACCTGTAGGGCCTGTCACCAGAATAAGTCCTCTAGGCTTATCGCACATTTCTCGCACAATATCTGGCAGACCTAATTTTTCAAAGTTAGGAATCTTAGAACTTAATGCTCGTAAGCAAGCAGCATAAGCACCACGCTCTTTATAGACATTGACCCGGAAACGAGCCAAACCCTTAACACCATAAGAACAATCCAACTCCCAAGTCTGCTCTAGGGTTTTACGCTGGGTGTTGTTGAGCATACTAAAAATCAGCCTTTGACACTGATCAGCTGTCAATATATGCTCACCTATAGGGGTAAGTTTGCCACTGATACGGAAGTAGGGAGGTAAACCTGCGGATAAGTGCATATCCGAGCCACCCATCTCAATCAACTGCTCCATCAAGTCTTCAATCATCATTTCCATAGTTCTGCTTCCTTTTAATGTTTTTTATTTGTCATTTGTCAGTTGTCCTTTGTCATTTGTTTAAGTTACTAAGAATTCACCAATGACTAATGACTAATGACCAATGACTAGTCTTAAAACCGAGCTGTCATACAGTAAGGACAATCCAGCCATTCTTGTTTCAATGTGGCATCGCAACTTCGGCAGGTAAGACCAGTCTTGCGTTTGGCTTTTAACTCTGCTTCCAAGCCAGTATCAGTAAACGTCACTCGTTCTACTTCTTCTAAAGTGGTGGAACCTTCACGCACTAAGTCCAAACTGTAAGCCAGCAAGGTTTTCATGCCCTCTTCTATTGCCACTTCCTTGATGCGTTCTGTAGGTGCATCTTCGTTGATCAGAGTTTGCAGGTTTTCGGTGACTCGCATGACTTCATAAACACCACAGCGCCCTTTGTAGCCGATACCATTACATTTTGGGCAAAGGTGATTTTTGGCTTTGGCATCTGCGATCGCATCTAATGTCAAGGTGTTAGCTTTATAGAAAGTGACTCCCACATCAGAGGAAGCTGATAGACCATAACGAGCCAGTTCCTCGGTTGTGGGAGTGTAGGGAATGCGACATTCAGAACATACACGCCGCACCAAACGTTGAGCTAAAACGCCAATCAGGGAACTAGAAACCATGAAAGGCTCAATCCCCATTTCTCCCAAACGAGCGATCGCTCCTGGGGCATCATTGGTATGTAAGGTAGTTAATACTAAGTGACCAGTCAAGGCAGCTTCAATCGCTGTTTTTGCCGTTTCCTTATCCCGCGTTTCACCTACTAGCAGCACATCTGGATCTTGTCGCAAGAAAGCCCGTAGAGCGGTAGCAAAATCTAGCCCTTTTTCCCGAATCACCTGTACTTGAGTAATCCCTGGAAGACTATACTCAATGGGGTCTTCTACAGTACTGATATTAATTCCGGGATCGTTCTTTTCTGAGAGTGCAGAATACAGCGAGGTTGTTTTCCCAGAACCAGTTGGCCCAGTTACCAAAATTAGCCCAAAGGGACGGCTAACCATATCCTTGACAATATTCAAAGTCTCTGGATCGGTAATTAACTTATCTAATCCCAGTTGGGTGGAGGAGTTATCCAAAATCCGCAGTACCACCTTTTCCCCGTAGCGACTGGGTAAGGTATTCACTCGGAAGTCCACCTTACGTCCCTCAAATAGCCGTCGGATGCGTCCATCTTGGGGTAGACGGCGTTCAGCAATGTCTAGATTGGAGATGATTTTAAATCGGGCTGTCACCGCTGGGATGATTTTTTTCGGCATTGGGGGGAAAGCTTCACGCAGTACGCCATCTTTCCGAAAGCGGATGCGTAAGTTTTCTTCTTGCGGTTCGATATGAATGTCAGAAACGCCCTCATGCAAAGCTTTAGCCAGGATTCTGTTGACTAGGTTGATGACTGGGGCATCCTCCGCACCCTTCATCGCTGCCCCTAGATCGGCCTCCATTTCTTCAGGAGCATCCGAAATATCGAGGTTTCCGAGATTTTCTAAATCCTGACTAATATCTGTAGAGTTTTCTCGTTCCAGGTGCTTTTGCTTAACAGCCATTTCATCCAGGTATTGGTTGATTAGCTGTTGGTAGTCTTCCTGTGTAATCACCATGCGCTGTAACGCCAAGCCTTGGGGGCGCAAGATGCGGTTCAGGTCATCGGAAGCCTCTAGATTATCTGGAGCAACCATCGCCACTAAAACTGAGGGCGGGGTTTGGTCTTCGTGTTTTGACAGTGGTACTAAGCGATGGCGACGGCAGATATCCACTGGGATGAGGGTTTCAATCAGGTTCCCCATCATCGTGTTGCCAATAGAGTTGACTTCTGGATCGAGAAATTCAACTCCGTATAGTATTTTCAGTTCAAATAGCTGCTGTTTTTTGTATTGCCTGAGCAACTCAGGCGATAGTTGTTGACCAGTGATTGACTCTAGTACTTCCGTTAGGGGCCTGCCAGATTTGCGGCTTTCAATTAATGCCTGCCTCATCTGTTCGGTATTGACATAGCCAGATTGCACTAGCTTGTTGCCGAAGGGCGAAAACTCTGTTCTAGTAGTTAGAGCGGTACTGCGCCGTTGTGGTGACGAGTAAGTCATAAATGAGCGAATGAGTAGGGGGAACCTCTGCTTAAAGTATTCCCCTACTGTGAGGCAGAATTCTCATTTGCCAAAAAAGTCCTGAGTCACCAAAACAGTGCTGAGTGCTGAGTAACGAGTGCTGAGTTAAAAAAGTAATAATCGTAAGTCACCTAAACAGTGCTGAGTGCTGAGTAACGAGTGCTGAGTTAAAAAAGTAATAATTGCACTGGCTCAACGCCCCGTTAACGGCACTCAGCACTCCTGAAGTCGCTTTGCTCCGAATTCAAAATTAAAGATATTTTCAAATAAGATAAGGGGCGAGTCGCATTTGGCGCTACTATTGCAAACTACTCGTTCGGGTTCCCGTCTTAGTAGCGTCTGGGCTAACGTGTTCACCATTTGTCACAATAAGAGGACGGTTATATCACTTCCAAGAACTTGTCGGCAATAAAATCAGCCTCAGTGGCACGTCGTGGATGACGACGGTTGCAAGCTGTGGAGATACACTGCCATAAATAGGATCTGGAATGAATAGACAATGATCGATGAAAATAAACAGATAAACAATACAAGCCAGCAATTGGGTGAACCAACAGAGGTAAAGCAAGCAATGAAGAGTGACTTCCCAGCCCAAACTAATTTCAATGAATCTGGCAGCGAGGTGACAGAGCAAGTGGCAGCCCAAACAAATATATCAGGCGATACTGCTGTCAATTCAGAAAATAGCGTCGCTGCAACTGAGAAAACTGGAGTGGAAACAGCAGCTTTGGCAGAACTGACTCAACAAATCGAGTCCGTCAAAACGCAACTAGAAGAGCGTAGTACTCAATATATGCGGATTGCCGCTGATTTTGAGAATTACCGGAAACGCACTAGCAAAGAAAAAGAAGACCTAGAGTTGCAGGTGAAACGGAATACGATTTTGGAATTGCTACCAGTAGTCGATAATTTTGAGCGGGCGCGATCGCACCTCAAACCGCAGTCTGATGGCGAAATGACCATGCACAAAAGTTACCAAGGCGTTTACAAACAATTAGTAGATAGCCTGAAGCGCTTGGGTGTATCGCCAATGCGTCCCGAAGGTCAAGAATTCGATCCTAACCTGCACGAAGCAGTAATGCGGGAACCTACGGATGAACATCCTGAAGGAACAGTGTTAGAAGAGTTAGTGCGCGGATATTACTTGGGCGATCGCGTGCTACGCCATGCAATGGTCAAAGTAGCTGCTCCCAAGGAAGATACACCTTTTGCACCAGAAGATCAGTCGAGTTCAGCCAGCAGTTAAGCTGTAGTCGCTCGCCTCGCTGACCTCAAGTGCCTGGGTTATAGCAAAGACGAGCATCGCGTACCTAAAACTTAGACAAGGCTTTGGATAACTCTCTGTGTTTCAACTTCTTTCTTGCTACCAGCAACAGGGGTTGCACAGACGTTATCCGCTAGCCTTTGTTCTTAGCAAAAAAGTTAGTCCGCGACATATTACAGCAGAAATTTCAGTAAAAATACTGGCAAATATGGGAAAAGTTATTGGGATCGACTTAGGCACTACTAACAGTTGCGTCGCAGTTTTGGAGGGTGGTCAACCACTTGTGATCTCCAATTCTGAAGGTGGACGAACTACTCCAAGTATTGTGGGATTTGGGAAGAGTGGCGATCGCTTGGTTGGTCAATTGGCAAAGCGCCAAGCCGTAACCAATGCTGAAAACACGATTTACAGTATTAAACGATTTATCGGGCGGCGTTGGGAAGATACTGAAATAGAACGCGATCGCGTCCCCTACAACTGTGTCAAAGGTCGAGACGAGACTGTTGATGTCCAAATTCGCTCAAAAAACTATACGCCCCAAGAATTATCTGCGATGATCCTGCAAAAGCTGAAGCAGGATGCGGAAAACTTTTTGGGTGAGGAAGTCACTCAAGCAGTGATCACCGTACCAGCATATTTCACAGATGCCCAAAGACAAGCAACTAAAGATGCTGGCACAATTGCTGGACTAGAAGTCCTGCGAATCATCAATGAACCAACAGCTGCGGCTTTAGCTTTTGGATTAGAAAAGCAAGACCAAGAGCAGCTAATCTTAGTATTTGACTTGGGAGGCGGTACCTTCGACGTATCGATTCTGCAACTTGGGGATGGCGTTTTTGAAGTTAAAGCGACTTGTGGTAACAACCACTTGGGTGGAGACGACTTTGATAATGCGATCGTCCTTTGGATGATGGAACGTTTCCAAGAACAAGAGAAAATCGACCTTTCCAAAGACAAAATGGCATTGCAACGCCTGCGGGAAGCTGCGGAAAAGGCAAAAATTGAACTCTCCAGTATGGTGAATACCTCCATCAACTTGCCCTTTATCACAGCGGATGACACCGGGCCAAAGCATCTGGAGATGGAACTTAGTCGCTCGAAATTTGAAGAACTCGCCGCGAAATTAATTGAAGCGACCATCGAGCCACTGATCCAATCGCTCAAAGATGCGGATCTCAAACCAGAAGCCATAGATCGGATTATTCTGGTAGGTGGTTCTACCCGTATTCCAGCAGTCCAAAACGCGCTAATTAAGTTTTTCAACGGCAAAGCTCCCGATCGCTCCATCAACCCTGATGAAGCCGTAGCATTGGGAGCGGCTATTCAAGCAGGTGTGTTAGGTGGTGAAGTCGATAATCTCTTACTACTGGATGTCACCCCTCTGTCTTTGGGAATTGAAACCTTGGGTGAAGTTTTCACCAAAATCATTGAACGCAACACTACAATTCCTACGAGTAGATCACAAGTTTTTTCCACCGCCGTTGATGGGCAAACCTCAGTGGAAATTCACATCCTCCAAGGTGAACGGGCGATGTCACGAGATAACAAGAGTCTCGGCAAGTTTTTGCTAGCAGGAATTCCCCCATCGCCCCGTGGTGTACCGCAAATTGAAGTATCCTTTGAAATCGATGTTAACGGCATCCTGAAGGTTTCTGCCCAAGATAAAGGTACAGGTAGAGAACAGAGTATCAGGATTACCAATACAGGTGGTTTGAGTAGCAACGAAGTCGAACGGATGCGCCAAGAGGCCGAACTGTTTTCCGAAGAAGATAAAAGACGTAAAGAACTGGTTGAACTCAAAAACCAAGCAGATAATTTGTTGTTCAGTTATGAATCCACCATCAAGGATAATAGCAACTTTATTGGTGAGCAGATGAAAACCTTGGCCAGTGAAAAAGTTGAACAACTCCAAGCGGCAATGATTGACTCCAGCATTTCCACAGTGGAATTTAAGCAGCGCTTAGACGACTTCCAACAAACCTTGTTTGCAATTGGTGCTGATGTTTACAATCGAGCGAACAACCAAACTGATGAGATTGAGGGGGGTTCATCTGGTCACTTTACCCCAGAAGTAGACTCACCAATGAATGGCACGCTAATACCACAATTCAACTTTGATTTTGATGAAGAAAGTACCGCTCAGGCTGATTATGAGGCGATAGATTAGGGGT
>NZ_JADEXF010000159.1 GCF_015207245.1 Nostoc cf. edaphicum LEGE 07299 | reverse complement strand
GGATTGAACAAGCGCCTGAGTTAGCTGCCCAGGCATAAAAAAGCAATATATGCTAAGATTGTATCAAATTATAGCAATTATTCAAGAGCAATTTAGAATAATTTTGCGCTTTGTTGAGTAAACAAGCTAAAATCTACGATTTTTGGAGATTTTTAGGTTATGACAACCTCACAGGAGAGGATTATCCCGACAGACTTGCGAAACGAAATGTCGCAGTCTTATCTGGAATACGCCATGAGCGTGATAGTGGGTCGGGCGCTGCCAGATGCCAGGGATGGTCTAAAACCTGTGCATCGTCGCATTCTCTACGCAATGCACGAGCTAGGTCTGCTCCACGATCGCCCCTTTAAGAAATGCGCCCGTGTGGTGGGGGAAGTGTTGGGTAAATATCACCCCCACGGTGACACAGCAGTATATGATGCTTTGGTGCGGATGGCGCAGGATTTTTCCATGCGATCGCCCCTAGTTAACGGACATGGTAACTTTGGTTCGGTAGACAACGATCCACCAGCCGCCATGCGGTACACAGAATGCCGCTTACAAGCTTTAACTAGCGCTGGTTTACTCCACGACATCGAGTATGAAACCGTAGATTTCGCCGATAACTTCGACGGTTCCCAGCAAGAACCAACAGTACTACCGGCACGGATTCCCCAGTTGTTGCTCAACGGTTCCTCTGGTATTGCCGTGGGTATGGCAACCAACATTCCGCCGCACAATTTGGGCGAATTGATTGATGCTTTAGTGGCTGTAATCCACAATCCAGAAATCACCGATCTCGAATTAATGCAGTATGTCCACGGCCCAGACTTTCCGACTGGGGCGCAAATTTTGGGGACATCTGCCATTCGTGAAGCTTACACCACCGGGCGTGGTTCCATCACCATGCGTGGTGTCGCTAACATTGAAACCGTTGAACAACGGGGACGCCCAGATAGAGAAGCAATTATCATTACTGAATTGCCCTATCAAACCAATAAAGCGGCGCTGATTGAAAAAATCGCCGAAATGGTGAACGAGAAGCGTCTAGAGGGCATCGCAGATATCCGTGATGAAAGCGATCGCGACGGGATGCGAGTTGTCATCGAACTCAAGCGTGATGCTTATCCCCGCGTCGTTCTAAATAACCTCTACAAGCAAACACCACTACAAGCCAACTTCGGCGCGAACATGCTGGCGTTGGTGAATAGCGAACCCCAAGTACTCACCCTCAAGCAGTTCTTAACCGTCTTCTTGGATTTCCGCATCGAATCCATTGCTAGACGCACCCGCTACGAACTGCGGAAAGCCGAGGAACGCGATCATCTCCTGCAAGGGTTATTAATTGCCCTGTCCCACTTAGATCCAATTATTGTCTTAATTCGTCATGCTCCCGATGCACCCACAGCCAAAGGCGAATTAATCACAACTTACGGACTCTCGGAAGTGCAAGCAGATGCAATTTTGCAAATGCAATTGCGGCGGTTGACTGCCTTAGAAGCAGACAAAATTCGTTTGGAACACGAGGAATTACAAGCGAAAATCACCGATTTACAAGATATTTTGGCACGTCGGGAAAGAGTGCTAGAAATCATTGAAACCGAAGTCGCGCAACTAAAAACTAACTTTGCCACACCCCGCCGCACGGTAATTTTACCAGGGGAAGGCGAATTAGATGACCGTGACCTAATTGCCAATGAAAAAGCGATAATTCTGGTGACAGAGCAAGGTTACATCAAACGGATGCCAGTTAATACCTTTGAAGCCCAAAGCCGTGCTACCAGAGGCAAAGCCGCAGCCAAGGTCAAAGATGATGATACCATTGAGCATTTTTTGACTTGCTGCGATCACGACAGTATTTTATTCTTTAGTGAGCGTGGTGTTGTTTATTGCCTGAGAGCTTATCAAATTCCAGCGAGTTCGCGTACCAGTCGCGGGACACCAATCGTCCAGATGTTACCGATTCCCAAAGAGGAAAAAATCACCTCGATTGTACCCGTTGACGAGTTTAGCAGCGAAGAATACTTGGTTATGCTCACCAAGGGCGGCAATATCAAGAAAACCGAATTGGCAGCCTTTAGTCATATTCGCGCCAATGGTTTGATTGCCATTTCCTTAGAAGAAGGCGACCAACTGCGCTGGGTGCGACGCGCTAGAGTAGAGGACAGTGTAATCATTGGTTCTCGGAACGGAATGGCGATTAACTTCCGGTGCAACCACGAACAACTGCGTCCTTTAAGTAGGGCGACTCGTGGGGTGAAAGCCATGAAACTGAAAAATAAAGATGAACTGGTGGGTATGGATATCCTTCCCGCAGCAATTCTTGAAACTTTGAATATAGTTACAGAAGCCGAAACTGAAGATATCGAAGCAATCGAAACAATCGAAACAGAAGATATCGAAATTACCGAAACTAATGAAGAGTCCGCAGAAGTGCCTAGCAGTGGCATTGTTGGCCCTTGGGTGTTGGTAATTACAATGGGAGGATATGGTAAGCGCGTACCAGTTGCCCAGTTCCGCCTGCAAAATCGTGCTGGTCAGGGTTTAATGGCAACCAAGTTCAAAAACCGCAAAACCAAAGACAAGTTAGCAACCCTACGCATTGTCAACAATGATGATGATGAAATCATGATGGTGACAAATCGCGGTATTATCATCCGTCAAGCCGTAAATGCGATTTCTATCCAATCGCGATCGGCAACTGGAGTCAGAGTCCAGCGTTTAGACGAAGATGACGCCATTATCGGAGTAGCAGTAGTTCCACCTGATGCTGCCGATGCAGAAGAAGCAGAGTAAAAAGCAGGGGGAGAGGCTAAACGCCTTACTCCCTTATTTAATTGCCTTAGCTAGCGGCATTTTAATGGGGCTAACCGTAGCCCCAGTAGGTGCATGGTTATTGGCTTGGATTGCCATAGTTCCTTTATGGGTGCTAGTTGTCACTTCAACCAAAGGTAAAAACCAATTCCCCCCGGCTTTCCTCTGGGGTATTGGTTTTCACGGTGTCGCCCTATTCTGGATTACCGGAATTCATCCGATGACATGGTTGGGCGTTCCTTGGTTGCCAAGTTTGTTAATTACGCTTTTTTGTTGGGGATTTATCAGTGCCTTGGGAGGAGTATTCGTTAGTATTTGGGCGACTGTAATGGTTCGCCTGGGGGGGCAAAAACCTTGGCTACGTGTACTTATTGGTACAGCCGTCTGGTGCGGATTAGAGAGTCTGTGGAGTGCGGGGCCTTTGTGGTGGAGTTCCCTTGCTTACACTCAAAGTCCGCACAATCTCGTAATTGTACATCTGGGACAACTCTCTGGGCCTAATACTGTGACAGCTGCGATCGTTGCTATTAATGGTTTAATTGCTGAAGGATGGACGAACCACAGAGACGCAGAGGGCGCAGAGAGAACCTCCATGTCCTCCGCGCCTCTGCGGTTCGTTAATAAATACTGGGTTATCGCTACAGGACTATTAATTACCTTACACTTCATCGGTTTTATCTTATATAGCCGTCCCATTGCCCAATTACCAGAAGCAGCCTTGAAAGTGGGGATTGTTCAGGGTAATATCCCAAACCGACTTTTACGAAGTTCTGAAGGGTTTCGTCGCGCCCAAGAAAACTATACCAATGGATATCTAACTTTAGCAGACCAAGGTGTAGATGCAGTTCTCACTCCAGAAGGAGCCTTACCTATTTTCCAGCGTAACCTGATGCAAACTGCTTTAGTTGCAGCTGTGAAGGAGAAAGGTGTAGTTGCTTGGATTGGGGCTTTTGGCGAACGGGGAGACAGTTATACAATTAGCTTGTTTACTTTCAACAGTAAGGGTGAAATTGTCAGCCGCTACGATAAGTCCAAACTAGTACCCTTGGGAGAATATATTCCCTTTGAAGGAATTTTAGGCGGGATAGTTCAACGCTTGTCGCCACTGGAGGCACACCAAGTTGCTGGTTCAGCAAATCAGATATTTGACACTCCTTTTGGTCGGGCGATCGCTAGTATATGTTACGAATCTGCTTTTCCTGAACAATTTCGCCGTCAAGCTGCTGCGGGTGGGCAATTTATTGTCAGTTCTTCTAATGATGCCCATTACACTGCATCCATGCCATTCCAGCATCATGCACAGGATATCATGCGGGCAATTGAAAGCGATCGCTGGTCAGCACGGGCAACTAATACCGGATATTCAGCCTTTGTAGATCCTCATGGCAGAACCTTGTGGATGTCTGGATATAATACCTACGAAACTCATGCTGAAACAATTTATCGGCGACAGACACAAACTTTATATGTGCGTTGGGGTGATTGGTTAACTCCGTTGTTGTTAATCTCCTCTGGAGGAGCTTGGCTGGTAATTCGTGGTATAAAGAAATTTAGTAATGTTGGAAATCCCTAGCGTATTGAGTCTTTGGAATTATTAGCAAATTCCTCTGATGGGGCGGCTTTTGGAGGAAAACTTTTCGATTTACTAAAATTATGGATTTCGGAAGTGGTGAGGTCGCGCCATTGACCCAATTGTAGGTCATCTAATTGTAGATGACCTATGCTGACCCTGACCAGTCGCAAAGTCGGAAACCCGACAGCCGCAGTCATGCGCCGAACTTGGCGGTTTTTTCCCTCTGTCAAAGTCATTTCCAGCCAAGCTGTCGGTACATTTTTACGAAATCTAATTGGTGGAGTGCGTTCAGGGAGCTGTGGTTCTTCTGGTAAAAGCTTAACTTCTGCTGGTTGAGTGCGGTAATCTTGAATTTCCACACCTGTTTGCAACCTTTTGATAGCTTCTGCATTTGGAATTCGCTCTACCTGTACCCAGTAAGTACGTTTATGACCAAAACGCGGATGCGCAAGGCGATGTTGTAATTGTCCATCGTTTGTTAACAGCAGCAATCCTTCACTATCCCAATCTAAGCGTCCCACAGGATACACATCAGACACATCAATATAATCTTTTAAGGTGCTATGTGTGGGGGCATCTTTTGTAAACTGGCTGAGAACGCCGTATGGTTTGTAAAAAATAATATATCGGTAATGATTGGGCATGGGACATATAGAAGTAAAATTTATAAATTTTACTTTAGAGGCAAAGCAATTTGTAAAGTTGTACCTTCTTGGAATACACTCTTAATACTAATTTTACCACCGTGAGATTGAACTATTTGTTGAGCAATAGCTAACCCTAAACCAAATCCTCCAGTTTGACGCGATCGCTTTTTATCCACTCGATAAAATCGCTCAAAAATATACGGTAAATCAGCTTCAGGAATACCAATGCCATTGTCTATAATTTGGATTATAGCCCAACGTGATTGAGTAAATAATTGCAATTGAACTTGACCATCGGCAGAAGTATATTTACAAGCATTATTCAATAAATTTATAATTACTTGACGGAGCAAGTTAGCATCACCAAGCACAGTTATACTATTATTTGGCGGTTTGAAAACTAAACTAAGATGTTGTGCATCTGCTTGGGTGGCATAATCATCTCTTATCTGCACAAGCAAATTATTTAAGTCAATTACTTGTAATGATTCAGTCGGTAATTGACCTTGAGAACGTGCCAGAAACAACAGATTATTTACTAAAATACTCATTGATTTAGCAATATCAAAAATCTTTTGGAAGCGCTGACGTTGCACCTCCAGATCAGTAGATTTAGATAAAAAGCCGTATTGAGCATTACTAATAATTGCTGTCAAAGGCGATCGCAATTCGTGGGAAGCATCAGCTGTAAACCTTTGCAGATAATCATAATTGTGGCGAATTGGTTGCATTGCTAGCCCTCCCAACCACCAACCTGTGAGGGCAACTACAGCTAAAGTTATAGGTGCTGAGATAGCCAAAACCATACGGAATTCAGCTAAAGCGCTTTCAGTAGCTGTCATCGGCATCGCTGCCTGCAAATAACCAATTAATAAACCATTTTGGTAAACAGGCAACGTTACCTGACGTAGCCAGACTTTACTATTAGTCTTGATAGTATCAAACCCACCTGAGATTGAAAGGCGATCGCTGGGAATTGTACCAAAAAATTGTACAAGTTGCTTTTGCTCATCGTACCAACTTGCATACACGAGTTGACTATCCGGCAATGGTTGTACCATACTTCCCAACAATGGTACATGTTCCAAGTCTACCTGTCGCTGGCCATTATGCAGCTCCAACTTGACATTAGCTGCCATCACACTCGTTTTTTTATAAAGTAATCGGTCTAGTTCCTCCAACTCATCTATGACTTCCCAGTAGTACACTACTGCCGCAAACACAATTAAAATACTGCCCATTGTTAGTGTGAACCAACTTGCAAGATTGCGACGGCTGCGATTAAACATAAGTAATCGTTAGTAATGTTATTATTCTTCTCACTCTCCCAGTTTTTATTCTTGAGGATTTAAACGATAACCCATACCATAAACTGTTCTAATCCAGTCTTCTGCACCCAATACTTGCAAGCGTTGCCGCAACTTGCGTATTAGCACAGTTAAGGCATTGCTTTCTGGTTCCATACCGTACTCCCACAAAGCGTCTTCAATCTGGGTGCGAGTTAAAACCTGATTGGGATGACGCATCAGGTATTCTAGTAACTGTCCTTCACGTGGAGATAATTCTACTTTTACCTGACTCCGTTCTACACTTAATTCAGCTAAATGAAATTGTAAATCTGCTATACGTAAACTATACCCCTGCCAATTAGGAACTCTTCGCCCCAAAGCACGTACTCGTGCTAACAGTTCTACCAAGTCAGCAGGTTTAACTAAATAATCATCGGCTCCTGCGTCTAAACCTATAACTTTGTCGGGTGTGGTGTCTTTAGCAGTTAACATCAATACTGGAGCATTTTTACCAGAGAGACGATACTGGCGACACAGATCCAATCCACTAATTGTTGGTAACATCCAGTCCACAATTAATAGATCGTAATCTTTTTGCGAAATCAGCCATTGGGCAATTTCCCCATCTTCCGCAGCATCTACAATATATCCTGCCTCGGAGAGAATACCTTGTAGTGGTTCTAATTGTTCTAAGTCATCTTCTACTAGTAAAATCCGCATAAAACTTTTTAGTGTGAAGCTTTGCCATAGAAATATTAACTCTCTTTTAAAATTAGATATGTTAGTTACCTCTATGTCTTCTATCTAATTTTAGATTTTAACTTTCAGATTATTCTTCATCAGGAATAAGGTATATCTGCCAACAGGTAGTTACAAACCCTGCTATACCTTCGTGACTATTGAAA
>NZ_JADEXF010000158.1 GCF_015207245.1 Nostoc cf. edaphicum LEGE 07299 | reverse complement strand
CTTCTATATTCATTTGTAAAAAGAATAAAGTTTGTTTTAAATAAGACTTTAGCGGAATTTTTCAGATTTTTTTCAGTATTTACTTAAATTTAAACAGTTATACCAATTTAATTAATCTTTGCGACAGATGGATTGCTTGTAGGGGCATACAGGTAGCTGCGCACCCCTAGTCAGGTATCTGTTGTGTTCTTTTCCCAAATTGGTATTAGCTTTATTTACACCTGCCACTCCTAGATATTTGGGAACGTCACAATCCCCATTACTTAGGCAGACTAATGGGCATGAGAGTTAATTTATAAAAGAAATTTTAAGTAGGGTGTTTTATCGCTTTAGCTCAACACAACGCCACGTAGTACGGGGCATTAGGCAGTTGACCGAAATTTTCGTAATAAACCATATTAAAATATGTGCCTAAGCGACTCTATAGTAATTTTATTTTTACTTTATAAATAGTCTCTGATGCCAATGGCATTAACAAAACCTGAAATGCCTATTTTAGTAACATTCAGCCCTGATACTTGGTTCAATCTTTAACTTTAATATAAACAGATTTTTACGTAAAATTTGCTTTCGTAGAGTTTAATTAGCTCAGTACTAATACAGCAACAAATAAGAGTATTTTCATCGCACGAAGCCTTTAAGCTGAAGACAACCTATGTAAATATTTTTAACTAATTCCTAGCATTTCTAGAATTAATACTACACTACTTAAGTAAAAGCATTGTTTTGCCAATGGTCATCTAAAAAGATTGTAGCCATGAAAAATAACCTCTTTACACTAGCGCTAACCTTATCAGCGCTTCCTATATCTATTTCTACATCAATTAATCCTGCGATCGCAGAGTCGACTCCTGTTGAATCGGCTGTCTCAATACGAGCATTTAATCTTCGTAGCTACTATATTCGTCATCGCAATTTACTTGGCGAAGTTAGCCCCATTTCAAGTTCTCTAGACAGAGGAGACGCAAGTTTTAGAGTAAGGTCAGGGCTAGCTTCTTCTAACTGTGTTTCATTTGAATCCTCAAATTTGCCAGGATACTACTTAAGACATCAAAATTTTCAAATTAGATTAGATCGCAATGACAATACTGCACAGTTAAAAGCTGATGCAACGTTTTGTATAAAACCAGGTTTAGCAAGTTTAACAAATGTTTCTTTTCAGTCATATAATTTTCCTACTTACTACATACGTCACAGAAACTTCAAACTATATATTGACCCGTACACCACTAATAGCTTGTTTTTAAACGATGCCACTTTTACACTAGTAGCACCGTTCACTCGTTAGTTAAAGTGGCTTACAAACCTAGCCATTCAATTCCTGATGGCTTGTATATAGTAAACTGTCTTGGCGCGTTGGTACATTACTAGAGATGACAATATTCTTTTGTTAACTCCTTCATCTGTGGTTTACCTAAACCGTCCATTTTTTCTAGCAGACTCTGTACAATTTACATATAGCTATCGTTCCGGTGCTTGTTTGTTTTAACCAGCACCCTAAAGGATCGATAGCTTTCTTGTGAATTGGCTCAATTAAAAACTGTCTGGAGTATTGCTCTATCATATTTGCAGTATATTTGCAGTTTATTTCTCGTTCCAGATTGGAATCTAGGAATACCAGTAACGAGTGTAAGTAGGAGATGATTATGCCGAGATGGAACGCAGAGAAAAAACAAGCGTATCGAACCGAGGTAATTCAACGCATCACCGCAGCCATGCCCTCAGTAATGCAGGAATATGCCTCAATTAATTGGGAAGAGGAACTCAAAGGCTACCATATTGAGCATGAATATTACCCTGACTATATCCACGCTCCCATTCATGGGTCAACTGATTCCTACACTAACCCTCAGTCGTGTTTAGCCTGGGATGCTGCGATGGATGCCATTATTCCCCTCAGCCACAATGTTAGTTGCCAGCAGTTGCGCGAGACAATGGCTAAACTAATTCCTCAAGATGCTCAAATTGAGACGGTGCTAGAGCTTGGTGCAGGTACGGCTGGTGGATCGCTGGCACTGGCACAGCGGTTTCTACAGGCCACTTTTCGCATTACTGATGTTTCACCTTATATGCTGGTGATTAGTCAGCACAAGTTTAACAAGGCTGGATTGAGTGAGCGGGCATCGTTCGAGCAGGTGGACGCTCGTAACACTGGCTACCCTGACAACTCCTTCGATCTTGTCACATCATCACTACTCTTTCACGAGACACCTAAAGAGTGGACTCCTAAGATTCTGAAGGAGATGTACCGAATCACCAAACCCGGAGGTTGGGTACTATACGCTGATACCTATCGGGGTGAATACGCCCTCAGTGCTTCTTTTCAAGAACCGTGGTTAGATGACTTTATCCATTTCAACTTTGAGTACGAGTTTGCGAAAGCAGGTTTTACAGAACTCAATTACATCCGCTATGCCGTGGGTTTGTGGTATATGGTTGGCCGGAAGCTAGAAATGTGAGTAAAAAACAATGACAACATAAGTTGGCGTTGTCCCCTAGACAATCCTGAATCTCGCGTTCAAAGCAGCTACGTAAACAAAGTTATTTTCAAGATAGTGTCGTTTACTGTACAAATGCTGCTATAGCATAATATCAAGTTCGGGTGATTACTTGTAATAAAATCTATTAATGTAGCGACTGTCTTAAAAGTCAAGCGTAGGCGTAGCCCTACGCACCTGTGTACTCGATCGCGGTGCGACAAAGTTTGGAGTACCTCAACACGACTTTGGAGTACCTCAACACGATTTTGGAGTACCTCAACACGACTTTGGAGTACCTCAACACGACTTTGGAGTACCTCAACACGACTTTGGAGTACCTCAACACGACTTTGGAGTACTTCAACACGACTTTGGAGTACCTCAACACGACTTTGGAGTACTCCAACACAACTTTGGAGTACTCCAACACGACTTTGGAGTACTTCAACACGACTTCGAGGTATCTGTTGCTTATATATAGCAGTCCTAAATCAATCGTGAACAATAAGATCCCCGACTTCTTTGAGAAGTCGGGGATCTGGGTCACTCAATTTTCACAACTCATTTAGGATTTCTATAACAGTCCTAAATGAGTTGTGAGAATTTGAGATCGTTTTAACCCCCCTGTCCTTGGTAAGAGGGGACGGTCTACCACTTGTTCTAAGATACAAGGTTGAGTTGAACGCAACATGAACAATGATCAAATGTTGGGTGGGTTTCGTTCTTCAACCCAACCTACAGAATATTATAAGTGTTTAACCTAACCTGATATAAGTTAATGCTGCAAATTACTCAAGTTGCATTCAGGCGTAGGTTGATCGGCGCGATCGCTCTGCCGATTATCCTATTATTGTCGTTGTCAGGAGTTTCAATCTGGCAAATTACCCGCCTGCTTTCGGCTATGCAATGGGTTGAGCACACTGACCAAGTAATTGCTCAAGTAAATGGCTTGCAAAAACTATTACTGGATCTGGAGACAGGAGTACGTGGATACCAGCTTACAAGTAAGCCAGAATTTCTTGAACCTTATCAGCAAGCTAACTCTACCATTAATACTACTTTTAATGAGTTGGGTGATTTAGTTTCAGATAATCCCCAACAAAGTCAACGCTTAAGGCAAATTAAGGCAGAGCAAACAGTTTGGAAGAACTCTATTTCCCAAGCGATCGTCCGCAAACAAAGAGGTGAAACTGAACCCCTATCAGCAATTGAGGTTCGCAAACAGAGCATGGACGTGATGCGAAATCAAATTACTGATTTTATCGCTACTGAAGAACAGCTACGGTATCAGCGCAACCAAACAGTCCAACAGACTACGGGGCGAGTCATTTTTACTAGTATAATTCTGTCGCTTGCTGCTGGTGGCGTCCTTGCCTTTTATATCCGGCGGCAAATTGCATATGTGTCTGACAATTATGAGAATGCTCTCAAAACTGCCCAAGTACAAACTGAAAATGTTCAGCTTTCTGCCCAAAGACTTGCTGCTTTACATAATATTGATCGGGCAATTTTAGCCGCTGAGTCGATCAAATCTCTAGTCCGAACTGCACTGATACAAATGCGTCAGTTAGTACCCTATGAGCAAGCATTTGTGGCCCTATTTAATTTTGAGGCAGGCACAGCTGAAATTGTGGCAGGCAGCAGCACTAAAGAATTACAACCCCTTGAAGGCACAAAGCTGGCAGTATCAGACTTTGCGCCTGAGCAAAGCTTACAACAAAACCTTAGTTATGTTGAAGACTTGACAAATGTTAAGCTTTACCCACCTATTTTAAAACAGTTGCATTCGGCAGGAATGCGTTGTTGTTTGCGGATTCCGATGTTAGTTGAAGAAACGCTGCTAGGGGAACTAAACTTAGCAGCGACTCAGACAGACGTTTTTGATGCTCAAGGACAAGATGTTGTGGTTGAGGTAGCGGCTCAGTTAGCGATCGCTATCCAACAATCTTTGCTACGCGAACAACTTCAAAATTACGCTTTGGAACTAGAACAGCGTGTTGCCGAGCGCACTACACAGTTGCAAGAAACAAATCAAGAACTAGAAGCCTTTACTTACACGATATCGCACGATTTACGGGCACCGTTACGTACTATGCAAGGCTTTGCTCAGGCATTGCAAGAAGATTACACAGACAAACTAGACTCGGTTGGGCAAGAATACATTCAATATATTACAGAGGGTGCAGTCCAAATGGACACCCTAATTGCCGAACTCCTGGCATACAGCCGCCTCAGCCGTGTTCAAATTCAAATGCAAAAAGTTGATTTAACTAATGTTGTTGAGGAAGCTTTAAAACAACTCAGCAAACAAGTGCAGGAACAGCTTGCACAAGTTACGGTAGCAAAACCCTTGCCACTAGTGATAGCTCATCGCTCTACACTTGTTCAGATAGTAACTAATTTACTCAGCAATGCAATGAAATTTGTGCAGCCTGGAATACAACCAAAAGTACAAATCTATGCAGAGGAACAGCAAGATTCAATACAATTATCGATTGTGGACAACGGCATCGGCATTGCGCCAGAACATCAAGAGCGCATTTTTCGGGTCTTTGAACGACTGCATGGCGTGGAAATCTATCCAGGTACTGGCATTGGTTTAGCAATTGTCCGCAAAGGATTAGAGCGAATGGGCGGTCGAGCCGGAGTAGAATCGCAATTAGGTACTGGTAGTCGCTTTTGGATTGCCCTGCCAAAAGCCGTTCTTCATAGCAACGATACGAATGACGCAAGTACTCCGCATTCTGATAATTGATGACAATCCAGGTGATCGCGCTTTAGTAATCCGAGAACTGAGGCGAGAATTTCCGCAATTTCAACCTCAAGAAATTCGCGAAGCCTCTGGTTTTGCTAGTGCAGTAACAGCAGGTGAATTCGATTTGGTTATTACTGACTACCAACTGGGCTGGAGTACTGGACTAGAAGTTTTGCATACCATTAAGCAACAGTATCCAAACTGCCCAGTGATTATGTTTACTAATACAGGTAGTGAAGAAATTGCGGTAGAGGCAATGAAGTCTGGACTAGATGATTATGTCCTGAAATTACCCAACCGCTACATTCGCATACCAGCTGCTGTGCGAGTTGCACTAGAACGAGCAGAAATAAAAAGACGAGCCACCCTACTCGACATACGTCTCCAAGGTTTGCTCAACCAATTAAAACTAGGTATATTTCGTACTTATCCAGATGGAAATTTTATTGAGTGTAACCCAGCGTTTCTGGAATTCTTGCGGCTGGATTCATTATCCCAAGCCTCAACGATGAATCTATTGAACATCCATGAATATTACTCAATACTACAACAACTGCCGCCACCTCAACAGCAAGAGCAAGAGATTCAATTACAACGAGCAGATGGAAGACCGATCTGGGTTGGATTAAGCATAGCTCTAAATACAGTTGAGGGACAACAGGTAATAGATGGCTTAATTGAAGATATTACATCTCGTAAACAAGCTGAAATTGAAATTCAGCAACTCAACCAAACCTTAGAGGAGCGAGTCAGGGAGCGTACAGCTGAATTAGAAGTAGCAAATCGAGATTTAGCACAGACAAATCAAGAATTAGCACTGGCTAATCAAGATTTAGAAGCATTTACTTATTCAATTTCCCACGATTTGCGAGAACCATTACGCGCTATCCAAGCGTTTGGTTCAATCCTCCTAGAGAACCACAATAGGGAATCTAACCTAGAGAACCAACAAAACTATTTGCAGCGCATTATTGCAAGTACACAGCAAGCAGACAAGCTTGTTCAGGATCTGCTTGAATACAGTCGCCTCAGCCGGACTGAAATGCCATTACAAGCTATTAACTTATCTTTATTAATGATACAAATATTGAGACAGTTAGAACTAGAAATAACGCAGCAACAGGCGAGAGTGCAAGTTGAAGAGCCTTTAGCTGAACTTACGGGAAACCCTACTATTTTGATTCAAGTAGTTACCAATTTGCTAACTAATGCGATTAAATTTGTTGCACCAGGAGTTCAACCTCAGTTACGAATATGGACTGAGAAACGTAATAGATTGGTTCGCTTATGGGTGCAAGACAATGGCATTGGTATTGAGGAAAAATACCAAAAACGCATTTTCAATGTTTTTGAGCGCCTACACAGCTATGAAGTTTATCCTGGTAGTGGTATCGGTTTAGCAATTGTCCGCAAAGGAGTCGAACGTATGGGTGGGGAAGTTGGTGTAGAATCCCAACCTGGACAGGGGAGCCGATTTTGGATAGATTTACCTATAGTTATAAATGGAAATCCTTAAAATCTTTTCATCCTCTTGATTACGGGCAAACATAAAATTATTTCTACACTCTTAAATATTCGGTGCAAAACCCTTGCCCTATGATCTGGGGCACACAGTAGGTTTTGAAAAACTGTCTTTCCTCCTGCCCCCTGCCCTTAAAGACAAAATTTCATGAGTAAAGAGCAAGACACTATTTTACTTGTAGAGGATAATCACAAAGATGTGCTGCTGCTGCAACGGGCGCTCCGCAAGGCTAATATTGTTAATCCAGTTCAGGTGGTAAATGATGGCGATGCAGCAGTGTTATATCTCTCTGGAGAGGAACCTTATGGCGATCGCACTCGTTATCCCTTGCCTGTACTAATCTTGCTCGATCTGAAACTCCCCCGCAGATCCGGCGCTGAGGTTTTAATGTGGTTACGGCAGCAACCAGAACTCAAGCGCTTACCTGTCGTAGTTTTCACCTCATCGAGAGAGTATGC
>NZ_JADEXF010000157.1 GCF_015207245.1 Nostoc cf. edaphicum LEGE 07299 | reverse complement strand
GTATAGATTGAGCCTCAACCCTGTTTTCCTATTGATATACCTTTTGAGTCAAAATAATCAAGGTATTTGTCTCACTTCTGAAACTGGCTAGAAACTTTTATGATTCCTCACGAAAGTGATGCAAAAAAAGAGCGTGCGTCGTTAAAAGTATGGCGTAGTTGGCAAGAAAATCTGATCTTAATTGCGATCGCACTGTGTTTGGCATTCTTAATCAGGACTTTTATCGCCGAACCCCGGTATATACCTTCCGACTCGATGTTACCCACCTTACATACTGGCGATCGCTTGGTAGTTGAAAAAATCTCCTACCATTTTCACCCTCCCATAACTGGCGATATTATTGTTTTTCAGCCACCCGCAGAACTACAACGTCGAGGATATCCCAAAGACCAAGCGTTTATCAAGCGAGTTATCGGCCAGCCTGGTGAGGTAATTAGTGTTGCTTCTGGTAAAGTTTACCTCAACGGTCAACCTTTGGCAGAAGACTACATCGCTGAACCCCCAAATCAGCCATATCAACCAGTGAAAGTCCCAGAAGACGAATTTTTCGTTATGGGAGATAATCGCAACGATAGTAATGACTCTCGCTATTGGGGCTTTTTACCCAGAAAAAATGTCATCGGTCGGGCAACGTTTCGCTTTTGGCCTCTTGATCGCATTGGGTTCATTTAATCAGTTTTGGATTTTGGATTTTTCTTTCAATCCAAAATTGCCAGAGTTAGGAGTTATTTTAAGACTTCTAACTTTTAACTTAAAATCTCAAATAATACATTATCTGGGCGATCGCATCACCAGTTAACTCTAACCGCCGTTGGAAATCAGCCAGGTTACGGTAAGGCCCGGCTGATTGTCGGTTTTGCACTACTGCTTCCGCCAAAGACAAATCTATAAATGGAATTTGTGCTAATTTTTCAACGGTTGCTGTGTTCGGGTTGAGTAAATGGGTAGGATTTTCTAAAGATTCGTGGTCATAGTAAATAAAATTCAGCAGAGGCTTTAATGGCTCTAGACGCGGCGCTGGTATACCCAAAGCCGCAGCAATATCTTCAATACAGTAAAATTTCACACCCGAATGTGAAAGTTCCACAAGCGATCGCGCTTGGTGAATTGACAAACCTGGTAGGCGTAACCAATCATCTACAGTGGCTTGATTAGCATCAATGCGGATACCTAATTGGGCCGCTATCTGAATTTCTTCCCCAGATTGTAGGCGATAGTAGGGATCGTTGAGGAGCTTGGCGCGGAGTTTTTGCAGCCTGGAATTTAAAGGTAGCCAGTTATTCATGATTGTTGCTTACTTCAAGAAATCTGGTCTAGCAATTGGCGGCGCTTTTGCTCAAATTCATACTCTGAAATCAGTCCATCCTGTCGCAGAGCATCTAATTCACGCATTGCATCAGCGATCGCTCCTACCTGATTAATCGCTTTTTGTGAGTTCCTTGCTGCTGACTTGCCTAGATTAAAATTACGATCGAAAGCTTCTTCGTCTTGGGCTAAATACCAAACTCCCTCAATCGCACTAGCTACCTTGGGGATAGGTGTCCAGGAAAGCAACACATACAAAACACCCCACAGCGGCTGTCCCAGGTAGAATTTATGTAATCCTGAAATTGTCAGCGTCCCAGAAAAAGCTAAAACAGCGGCAACACTTCGACTTTTGCGCTTAGTCAACATATTTTTAAAAAGTATACGAATACCATAATTCCTACAATAAAACAGCCAAAAGGCACAGAAACAATTCATCCCTAACTAAATCTTCCCAATCCCCAAGTTAAAGAAATTTGAGTAAGTTTCACATGACTGTGCATTGAGCTTTGATGCTAATTTTAAGTTTTTAACGGATCTAGATTACTACGATGTCACAGACCTTCCTACCGCCAGAATGGTTTAAACAGCTTTGTGATCCTTACGCTGTGCTAGGAATTTCTGTGAGTGCTGACGATCGCCAGATTTTTAAACGCTATCACACTTTAGCGAAACTGCTACATCCCGATCGCTATGCTAAAAGCTGCAATCCAGACCAAGAATTAGCAACGGCGATATTTAGCCATTTAATCAATCCAGCTTACGAACAACTGAAAAATCGACACAAGCGTTTGATTGCTATAGCCATGCTGCGATCGGACGCAAGAGTATTAAAGCAGCAAGCTTTGTGTGGGCAAAGTGCCATAGCTAAGGAAATTATAGAAATGTCTGCACCCCAAGCAGAATTGTTTTCCGAAGAAGCGATCGCCTCTTATGCAGAAGCTCAATACAAATCACTCCATCAGTTCTATCAAATTACACAACAAATTAGCATACTGAATTTAGTTTACTTACAGTTGCATAAACCTGACTTGTTTCTATCGCAAAAAGCTGTTCGCATCATCCCTGAAGTAGAAGTCAAGCCAGTTGAATTGACATTTAATGAAGAAACTAATGTCAAACCAGTTTTGACAAACTACGCCCAACGTCACTACCAGCGAGCGATTGAGTACGTCAAGCTAGCCAATTGGGCCCTAGCCGTGCAAGAACTGCGCGATGCCATCAAGTTAGAGCCAAATAACAGCGAATATTATGCCTTATTAGGTTTAGTACATCTAAAACAGAAATTTATCGGGATGGCCAGGGTTTACATCCGTCAAGCATTAAAACTTAACCCGCAAGATTCACTAGCTCAGAAATACGCTACCAGACTGAAAATTGAACCGGGCGAAAATACTAATCCTACATCAATAGCTAAAGCTCTGAGTATCGCCGCTTTATTAAGTCGATTTAACAAGGGGAAACGTTCTCAAGTCAAGTGTTGAAATTTCGGTAACAAACCGTACCAAAACCGAAGCTTCGTGACTAGATTACTTCCCTAGACTAAAATAATAAATAGAAGTAAAACTATTAAGCTACTGAGTCTGGGCGCTCAGTTTAATATAAGCAATATGGGATTCTTCGATTCTGAAATAGTTCAGCAAGAAGCAAAACAGCTGTTTGAGGATTATCAAGCGCTGATCAAGCTTGGCAACAGCTACGGCAAATTTGACCGCGATGGCAAAAAGCTGTTTATTGAGCAAATGGAAACCATGATGGATCGGTACCGCATCTTTATGAAGCGCTTCGAGCTATCAGAAGATTTCATGGCACAAATGACAGTAGAACAACTGAAAACGCAATTAGGTCAGTTCGGTGTTACCCCGCAACAAATGTTTGACCAAATGCACCTTACTTTAGAACGGATGAAAGCCGAGCTAGAAAAACAGCCCTAGTCAATTTTAGATTTTGTGGAAAGTCAGATCGCCAGAAGTAGGCGTTCCAACTTTCCAATACAGATTTTGGATTCATTGGCAATCCAAAATTCAAAATCTAAAATTAAGTTATTGTGACTTGGGACGAGAAAACTGGGAAGGTGACTTGAAGTTTTCTACGGGTACGTTCTTAAGTGCCTTCTCCATAAAATCTTTCCAAATGGGAGCAACCATACCGCCACCCGTAGCACGGCTAGCTAATTGTCTATTGTCATCCCTACCTACCCAAACAGCAGTGGTTAGCTGGGGCACAGTGCCAACATACCAGATATCCTTTTCTGAGGAAGTTGTACCCGTCTTCCCAGCGCTTTGACGACCTATGGCAGCACCTTTACCTGTACCACTAGTAACTACCGATCGCATCACATCGATAATGGCTGCCGATGCCCAAGGGTCTAAAACTAGCTGGGGTTTGGGGGTGTTATCTAATAACACGTTACCACTACTATCGGTGACACGGGCAATTACAGTGGGTGGAGACTGCCAGCCATAATTAGCAAAGGTAGCATAAGCACTAGCCATTTCTAGGGGAGTGACACCAATTGCACCAAGAGGCAGAGAGGTAACAGGTTCCATCGGACTCATGATCCCCAAAGTACGGCAAGTTTCGATCACTCGATTCATGCCAACAGCCTTACCAATCTTAATCACGGGAATGTTGCGCGACTGGGCTAAAGCCGTGCGAATTGGCATAGAACCGCTAAAACCCCCATCATAATTTCTGGGGAAGTACCGACCATTACCATCTTGATAGCTGACTGGAGAATCTACCACCGTTGAGTCTGGCCCATATTTACCAGTAGCAAAAGCAGCATAGTAGACAAACGGTTTAAAGGAAGAGCCAGGCTGACGTTGAGATTGAGTTGCACGATTAAATTCACTGATCTTAGGATCTACACCACCCACCAGTGCTTTAATAAAATGTGTGCGCGGATCAATTGCTACCAAGGCGATTTGATTCTTAGATAATCCCTGCCCAAGCAATGATTTATGCCACTTAACGACAGTTTCCTCTGCCATTATTTGGAAGTTGGCATCAACTGTAGTTTGTACACGCATCCCGCCTTTGAGTAATGTCTCACGCCCAAACTTTTTAGCCAACTCCTGCGCTACTGTATTGGTTATATAAGGTAAGGCACTACCTTGAAAGGATTTGATTCTACCAAGTTTGATTTCTTGTTTGAGGGCATTGTCGTACTCTGACTGGTTGATCCAGTTCAATTCCAGCATCCGTCCTAGCACTTCTTTTTGTTTCTGTTTTGCCAGCTTCATGCTCACAAAGGGGCTGAATTCTTCTGGTGCTTGGATCAAACCCGCCATCATTGCTGACTCACCCAAGCTTAAATATTCTGATGATTTATTAAAGTAACTGCGGGCTGCCGTTTGTACACCATAATTGTTATGACCCCAATAAACTTGATTGAGGTACATTTCTAATATTTGGTCTTTAGTAAGAATTTGCTCTAACCGGATTGCTAGCACCCCCTCTGCTAACTTTCGGGTAAAAGCACGCTTGCGAGACAAAAATAGGTTTTTTACCAATTGCATGGTGACAGTAGAGCCACCCTCTTTGACTCCACCTGCTGCTGCGTTAGCTACTACGGCCCGGCCAACACTAGTGGGATTAATACCGTGGTGATCGTAGAAGTGGTCATCTTCACTTGCTAATACTGCCCGTTTTAAATTCGGCGAAATTCTATCTAGGGGTACGACTTCCCGATTGGCTTCCCCGTGAATACTCGTTAAGAGTTTGCCCTTAACGTCATAAATGTAAGTCGTTTCTGAGGGAAAGAAGTTACGTAGCTGTCTTACATCTGGCAAATTACGGAAACTGATGGCTAAACCAACCAGTCCTCCGGCTACAATGGAACTTGCCAGCATGGTGATTGAGAGGAGAGTACCGCCAGTTACCTGACCGACTCCTTTCAAAAACTCAAAACCTGATGAAGCCCGACGCTGTGGCTGTTTATCTTCAAAAGTCCTAGACGACGACACGGCTATTTCACTTCCTCACTTGTAAATTTAACTGTAATTGATTGGGTGAAGCAAGGCGGTTAGTTTTTTGCAATTATAGTAGTTTGGCAGATGAGAAAGTGGATAAATTGCAAGTGTTTATAACCAACTTAACTTCTAGTGTGCAAAACATAGCTAATAATGAATCTCTTCGGATGACGCCAGATTTTGATTGGTTGCGTCGTGGTGTAGTAGAAGTATTCCCACAATCAGATGATGTTAACAGCGAAAGTTTAGAAAGGCTCTTACTAACTACAGACCAACCTTTAAGGGTAAAATTAGGGATTGACCCTACTGGTACTGATATTCATCTAGGTCATAGCATACCAGTACGAAAACTGCGAGGATTTCAAGATGCAGGTCATACAGCAGTTTTAATTATTGGTGATTTCACAGCGCGTGTTGGCGATCCAACTGGTAAATCTGAAGTGCGTCGTCAGCTTACAGAAGCAGATGTAGCTCAAAATGCTCAGACTTATCTCGATCAAGTACGTCCTATCTTGGATTTTGACACACCAGGAAGGTTAGAGGTGCGCTATAACTCCGAATGGCTCTCTAAGCTCAACTTAGAGAAAATTTTGGAGTTACTCTCCACGATGACGGTAGGGCAGATGTTAGCGAAAGAAGGATTTGCCGATCGCTATAAAAAAGAGAATCCGATTTTTATCCATGAGTTCCTGTACCCGTTAATGCAAGGTTTTGATTCGGTTGCAGTTGAGGCAGATGTGGAATTAGGCGGCACCGATCAGAAATTTAATATTGCTGTAGGCAGAGATTTGCAGCGCCATTTTGGTCAAAAACCCCAATTTGGTATGCTGCTGCCAATTTTGATTGGCACGGATGGCGTGCAAAAAATGTCTAAGTCTTTAGGTAATTATATCGGATTGTCAGAACACCCAGGACAAAAGTATCAAAAGTTGCAAGGAGTTCCTGATAATCTTCTAGAACAGTATTTTGAACTGTTGACGGATTTACCTTTAGATCAACTGCCAGAAAATCCCCGCGATCGCCAAACACTTTTAGCATGGGAAGTTGTTAAACAGTATCATGGCGAAACCGCAGCCCAAGAGGCGAAAGAAGCAGCCCAAAGCGGCGGCAAAGAAGGTGCTGTTCCAGAATTTTCTCTAGCTGGCGTGCAGCAGTTCCCTACTAAATTAGCGTATATTCTCAATGTCACTGGCTTGTGCAAAAGTACAGGTGAAGGAAAGCGGAAAATTCAAGAGGGTGGAGTGCGTTTAGATGGCGATCGCATCACTGATGCTGATACCACTTTTGATGCTGCTGGTGAATTACAAGGTAAAGTTTTACAAGTCGGGAAAAATAAGTTTGTGCGCTTAGTACCTTAAATGGGGAGTAGGGAATGGGGAATAGGGAACAGGTAGAACAACGAGTTATTGTGGCTTTGGATGTCCCGGATGAACAAAGTGCGATCGCTCTTATAGATCGGCTACCGCAAGTTAGTTTCTGGAAAGTCGGTTTAGAGTTGTTTACCAGCACTGGCCCGAAAATTCTGGAAGTGTTAAAGTCTCGGCAAAAGCGCATTTTCTTGGATTTAAAGTTTGATGATATCCCTAATACCGTTGCTGGTGCTTGCCGGAGTGCAGCTAGATACGGAGTGGATTTACTGACAATTCATGCTACTGCTGGTAGAGATGCCCTGAAAGCCGCAACTGAGGCGGCCCAGGAAGGGGCTGCAAAAGCAGGAGTACAACCACCAAAGTTAATTGCTATTACTCTGCTAACGAGCATTTCTGCTCGGCAGTTGGCATTTGATTTAAAAATCCCCCTAGAATTGCCAGAATATGCTCTAGAAATGGCCCTGCTGGCTCAAGAATCTGGTTTGGATGGGGTAGTTTGTTCGCCTCAAGAAGTGGCACAGTTACGACAAACTTGTGGAAATGACTTTTTGCTAGTTTGTCCGGGGGTTAGAC
>NZ_JADEXF010000156.1 GCF_015207245.1 Nostoc cf. edaphicum LEGE 07299 | reverse complement strand
AAATGACAAATGACAAATGACAAATGACAAATGCCCCATTAAGGAATGTTGCTTTGTTTCTCATAAATGAGACGTGCATGATCGCCATAACTTATTTTCATGCAAGGGTTAACAAATCATGCTCCATGTATAAACCTTTCCTGGAATTTTTAGAAAAAGAGCTATTTCAGCGGTTTGATTTACAAAGTAGGGTCATTCCCCCTGGTTTGGAATTCAAAGTTAGCGATCGCGGCAGAAACCCAGCAACTATTCGCAGTTGGTGTTACCAATCTCAAGAGTTGCGGAAAATTCGCTATACCTATATTGATGCTGGGGAGAGTGCCCAAATTTTTAACAGTGTGATTTATCCCAGTCATCACTACGATTTACCTTTGTTAGGGATTGACTTTTTATCCTTTGGTAAAGTCAAAAACCTGATTGTGCTTGATTTCCAGCCTTTATTTCAGGATGAAGATTATCAAAAAAAATATATAGTTCCGCTGAAATCTCTGCATGATAAATACCCGGATTTGGCACAAAACTTAGAAATGAAGTTTTACGATGCCAACCAGTATTTTTCTAAATACCTATTGTTTGCCAAAACCGACCCTGAAACCGTGGCAACGCGAGTTTTTGAAGCTTTTCAGGATTATTTAAACTTGTATTGGCAAATGTTAGCAGATGCCAAACCGCTCCAAGACCCTGAAGATATCCAGCGGATTGTCAAAGCCCAAAAAGACTATGACCAATATAGTGCAGACCGCGATCCAGCATCTGGTTTGTTTAGCAGTTACTTTGGTCATGAATGGGCAGAGCGCTTTCTCCATGAATTCTTATTTGAAGATGCTGTCCCCCTAGCAGTCGGTGCCGGCAAAAGATGACCGAAGTGACGCTTTATCAACCATTTCTCGATTATGCGATCGCCTATATGCGATCGCGTTTGGATTTACAGCCCTATCCTATCCCGACTGGGTTTGAGTCCAAGAGTGCTGTTGTGGGCAAGGGAAAGAATCAAGAAGAGGTTGTCACCACCAGTTATGCCTTTCAAACTTCAAAATTGCGGCAAATTCGGGCAGCTCACGTGCAAGGTGGCAATTCGCTGCAAGTGCTAAATTTTGTGATTTTTCCCCGCCTCAACTACGATTTACCCTTTTTTGGGGCAGATTTAGTGACATTGCCAGGAGGACATCTAATTGCTTTGGATATGCAGCCTTTATTTCGGGATGATTCAGCATATCAGGCGAAATATACCGAACCAATTTTGCCCATTTTCCACGCCCACCAACAACATTTGTCTTGGGGAGGAGATTTTCCCGAAGAAGCACAGCCTTTTTTCTCTCCCGCTTTTCTTTGGACTCGTCCTCAAGAAACATCTGTAGTAGAGACTCAGGTGTTTGCCGCTTTCAAAGACTATTTGAAAGCTTATCTAGATTTCGTGGAGCAGGCAGAACCTGTAACAGATTCCCAAAATTTAGTAGCCATTGAGCAAGCCCAACTGCGATACCTGCGATATCGGGCTGAAAAAGACCCAGCGCGAGGAATGTTTAAACGCTTCTATGGTGCAGAATGGACTGAAGAGTATATCCACGGCTTTTTATTTGACCTAGAGAGAAAATTTACAGCCATCAACTAGAGGCTCTTTGACTGCACTCACTCAGTGCCGAGTAAAGTGTCAATGAAGACTCGTTCAAGTCACGTTAAACTAGGAAAATAATCTAAGTTATACCAATTCAAAAAATTTTGCAGCAGATACCCCACCTGCGCTGACGCGCATCCTTACCAATGTATTGAGGAGGATTGGCAGGGATCTTATCTATATAATATATGTTGCATTCTTTTTTCAAATTGGTATTAGCTGTACTTAAACTAGTTTGTCTTCATAATGGTTTCTACCTTTCCCAATCCTTCTTCTGTTGATCTATCTCGCATCCGACTTTCGATCCGCTCATTGCAACCGCAATTAGTAGAGTGGCGGCGGCGATTGCATCAACAACCAGAGTTGGGTTTTCAAGAAAAACTGACTGCTGAGTTTGTATCACAAAAGCTGCAAGAATGGGGAATTGAGCATCAAACTGGCATTGCCCACACTGGCATTGTGGCCACCATTAAAGGTAAAGGGGAAGTTTCAGAAACAATCCAAAATCCAAAAGTTTTAGCGATTCGTGCGGATATGGATGCTTTGCCAATCCAAGAACTCAACGAAGTGCCGTACAAATCGCAGCATGATGGAGTAATGCACGCTTGTGGACATGATGGACATACAGCGATCGCTTTAGGTACAGCTTATTATCTCCAGCAGCATCGCCAAGACTTCTCCGGTATCGTAAAAATTATCTTTCAGCCAGCGGAAGAATCACCAGGAGGCGCAAAGCCAATGATTGAAGCTGGAGTTTTGAAAAATCCTGATGTTGAAGCAATTATTGGTTTGCACTTGTGGAATAATTTGCCTTTAGGAACAGTTGGTGTGCGTCCTGGCGCATTGATGGCAGCTGTGGAATGCTTTAACTGCACAATTTTGGGTAAAGGTGGACACGGCGCACTACCCCATCAAACTGTTGACTCCGTTGTTGTTGCTGCCCAAATCGTCAATGCTTTGCAAACTATTGTCGCTCGGAATGTTAATCCCATTGATTCAGCAGTAGTGACAGTGGGAGAACTTCACGCTGGAACCAAACGTAATGTAATTGCTGATACAGCGAGAATGAGTGCTACTGTCAGGTATTTTAATCCTAGTTTGAAAGGCTTTTTTAACCAGCGTGTCGAGCAAATTATTGCTGGAATTTGTCAGAGTCATGGTGCAAATTATGACTTAGAATATTGGTCACTTTATCCACCAGTAATTAATGATATTAAAATAGCAGAACTAGTACGATCTGTCGCAGAAGAAGTGGTAGAAACTCCTGTGGGTATTGTGCCAGAATGCCAAACTATGGCTGCTGAAGATATGTCATTTTTCTTAGAAGAGGTTCCTGGTTGTTATTTCTTTCTGGGTTCTGCTAATCCCGCAAAAGACTTAGCATATCCCCATCATCATCCCCGGTTTGATTTTGACGAAACCGCCTTGGCAATGGGTGTGGAAATATTTGTTAGATGCGTGGAAAAGTACTTTGTTTCATGTCATTAGTCATTTGTGACTACAAAGGACTAATGACCAAGGACGACCATAACAAAAATTTTCATAATCTCATTTAGGATGGCTATATCCCTAATTCGTGACTATCGGTTTCTGTTGATTGCTAACTTCTAAAGGCAGGAAAATCGTCATCACTTCCCCATAGTGTGGACGTTGACGCACAATTAGTTTGCCACCAATCGCCTGAAACAAATGCTTGGTTGCAGCGATATTCAAACTAATCGTACCTGTTTCTGGTTGAAACATCAGCAGTTGACCTAAAGCCTTGCGAATTGGTGGTGTTGCAGGTATGGCGGCTTTATTTGAATCTTTGCATCGGAATTGCGGCGATAATTGTAACTTCAGTTGATCTCCAGCTGGGATAACTTGTACTTGAATATGGCTGCCAGCGGGTAAGCTGCGAGTAAAATTTTCCATCAAACCAGTGAGAACCTGATCCAGCATGGTGGGATTGCTCACTACTGTTGGTAATTGCTGGGGTAAAATAACATTTAAAGTTAAGTTCCGCCGATGCGCAGCTTGTTCCCAACGGGGAATGCTCTGCTGCAACACTTGATCTAAAGACATCGGCGTGAGTTGAGTTTTTGACGATTTTGCTGAGGCAGTAGTTTCTAGTTCTGCGGCCTTAAACAGCAATTCCATGCGGTCAATTTGCTCGGTACACTCGTGATCGATAATTTTTAAACGATTGATCGCGCTAGCATCTAAGTCTCGCCGCTTTAACAGCAGACGAGTCATGGTGCGAATAGTTGTTAAAGGTGTGCGGACTTCGTGAGCAAAGGCTTGGAGCAATTCTACATCAGGATTTGAGGATTGGACATTGGCCATCCCTTCGGCTTTGCTCAGGGCAAGTGGGCATTGAGGATTGGGGAAAACTCTTCTCCCCTGCTCCCCTGCTCCTCTGCTCCCCTGCTCCTTTAGTTCTTCCCCAGTCTCTAATAAAGAGTCTTTAGTCTCTTCTGGTTCTGTTAATTCTTGAAGCAATAACTGACTAAAGTGAATCATCATGCGGTAGTCTGGTGCTACCGGAGAATACTGTTCTACTAATGCGTCCAAGCGCGCGAAAAATTCTGGATTAGCCAGCATTACCCGTGCCCCTAGCGATCGCCAAGCCTGCTGCACTATCTCTGGCTCAAAAGAAAATGAAAAGGTTTTTTTATTGTTTTTGTGGGTTGTTAAAACTAGTACTAATCTGAATTTATCTGTAAAAACCAAGCAAAACTGTTCTGCCCCCAGCGGATCGGCAGGTAGTAAAGGAAGTACCGATTCATTGGGAGCAATTTCTTCATTGATAGACGCAATTGCACCTGGCATCTGAAATGGCATCAGCGCCAAAGGGTTAAATGGTTTTGCTGTAAAAGTTACTGTTTGTAAACTTTGAGTCAATTTTGGTTGACTAAACAAGGGTGCTGGTGCAGCTAAAACTAATCCTTGGGTTGTGTCAACTGAAGGGTCTGCTAAAGTATTTAATAGCAAATGTTCTGTCGCTGCGAGGCTGATACGCCACTGCTGCTCTGCTTTAGCAGGTGAACATTCTGCCACACTTGATTGATTTTCAGCCAAGATTTCGCTCAGGCTTGGCAATATCCATTGGTACACAGGCTTTCACCCCTTAATTCAAGAGCGACTAACAGCGTCTAGGTTAGACATTTCACTACTATCTAAGAGGTTATAGCTATTTGTATACTGATGACAGTGGTAGAACCGAACAATTCAGGGGCAATTCCCCTCTAACTGAACTCCGTTTTGGGCAAACTATGCTTGCAACACAAAATCTGATGCCGTGAGAGTTGATGTTAATACTTTTTTCCTCCAGAATAACTGCCTGCTCTTAATAAGAATACAATGTTGGCTCCTCGTTTCTTGTTCCCTTTTTTTTGCTCACTGATGCAAAGTCAGGTAAGCTTCTTTACCCAATCTTAATAATTTGAATTCTTGTACATAATAATTAGATAGATGTTGACTTTTTAGTAGCTTGTTGGGAAAATACGTAAAAAATTAACCAGATGATTGACCATAGCGATCGCCTAGCTTCTCGTAAAGAAGGCAGATTCCAGGGTGTTGGAGGACTTGAACTGTATTACCAAAGCTGGCATCCAGAGGGTAAAGTCCGGGCAATATTAGTCATTGTGCATGGACTCGGAGGGCACAGCGATCGCTACAGTAATGTAATTGAGCATTTGATACCCAAGCAATACGCTGTCTACGCCTTAGACTTGCGTGGTCATGGACGCTCACCAGGTCAACGAGGCTATATCAACGCTTGGAGTGAGTTTCGTGAAGACTTGGGAGCTTTTTTACAGTTAATTCAGACTCAAAATCCTGGATGTCCAGTTTTTCTCTTGGGTCACAGTTTAGGCGCGGTGATTGTCTTAGATTACATTCTGCGCTATCCCCAACAAGCATCATTATTGCAGGGTGCGATCACTCTTGCGCCAACCTTGGGGAAAGTTGGAGTTTCACCGATTCGGGTACTTTTAGGAAAAATGCTCTCACGGGTGTGGCCGCGTTTCACCCTGAATACAGGCATTGACACCAGTACTGCTTCACGAGATCCGCAGGTTGTAGCTGCGATCGCTCAGGATACACTGCGACATACCCGTGCTGCTGCCCGTCTAGCTACAGAATTCTTTGCAACAGTTGATTGGATTAATGCTCATGCAGGTGATTGGCAATTACCATTGTTGATTCTCCACGGTGGCGCAGACCGAGTTGCTTTACCTATGGGAAGCGACAACTTTTATCAACGGGTAAAGTATGCAGATAAGCTGAGAATTGAGTATCCAGAAGCTTATCACGAGATTCAGCGTGACCTAAATTACCGCGAGGTACTAGCTGATTTAGAAGATTGGTTGGAGCGACACCTACCATCTGAGGTGGTTCAGTTAGGACGGGGAAGTGGTGAGTTAGAGTTTCCTAGTTCTTAGTATTCTGACTATGACTCAAAGTATGCTGCAAACTCGTCAGCTAATTTATCTGCAATTACTTCAAACTCCTTATCGTTCAGTTGAGCCTGTATATGAAGCTTTGCCATCAACTGAGCGCGTTTTCCTTCTTGACTCTTGCGCTGTTGGTCTTGAAAGATTAGCTCTTGAAGATATTCATTAGCTGAACTATAACCGCCTTTAACTACTTGTTCTTCGACAAAGACTTTCATCGACTCAGGTAAGAAAATCTTAATGTTAGTCATACCTTGAGATATCTGGTGGGCGATTTTATCTACTACATTACCAGAGCGATCGCATATTAAAATGCAGAGTCAGTTATTTACATTATCTGAAAAATATGTTGCTGAGGATACAGAGTTTTTGCCAACCAAGATAGGCTCTCCCTTTACTCCTCCACGGGTAAGAGTACAAATTTTACAAAGGTTTTCACACTCAAAGATTGCTAGAACTAGCTCTTTCCCTGTTTGGTAAGAGGATGGTAAAGGTTTACCTACCTCGCATTTCATATCAATTTCGCGATCGCGCCACTGTAACTTCCAAATACGCTTTTCGGTTATTGGTGCTTTAAGAGACTGAGCAAGAGCACTATATACCTGCTCTGCTTTGATATCATCCTTGGCTGCTGGTACAAAAAACTTCATAGGCCGAGGTTACAAATAACGTAGGTTTCATTAGCATCAGCGTAACGCAGTTACCAAGGCAATCTGCTCCCATCCCACGAGAAAAAGTGTCCACTATCGCCTTCTTGAAGCTGTTCGATGACAGCCAATAATTGGGTAACAGTACGTTCCACTGAAAATAATTTTTCCGCAGGGACATTTCCCTGGAAAGGACGAGAAAGACGCGTATCAGTTGTACCAGGATGCAATGTTACTATTAATGCTTTCGGACAACTTCTTTTATACTCAATTGCCGCAGTTCGCATCAACATATTGAGTGCTGCTTTAGAAGCGCGATAGCCGTACCATCCACCAAGTTGGTTATCGCCAATACTGCCCAATTTAGCAGAAATAGTGACAAACACGCTGCGTTCTCCATGACGAAACAGAGGCAATAAATGTTTAGCCAGTAAGACAGCACCAATACTATTTATCTGAAAGTAGCGCAGCAAATTTTCCGAATTGATCTGTCTTAAGCTTTTTTCAGGTTGTAAAGTATCTTCATGTAACAGTCCTACAC
>NZ_JADEXF010000155.1 GCF_015207245.1 Nostoc cf. edaphicum LEGE 07299 | reverse complement strand
TTTAAAAACTGCTTTAATATAAAAAACAACTCCCACATCTTCAGGGAGTTGTTTTTTTATAGGTAAATTTATAAAGTCATGGAGTCAATCTAAAATCTAAAATTGTTTGACTGCTTGCGGTATTTTAAATTCTTTATTCTTCAATTATAAGTATTTACATATTCCCTAACTCGATTCTTTCCTGTTCGCTTTGCCTCAAGCATCGCTTGATTCGCCCGATTTAGAAAATCTTTAACTGTAATCCCTGGTTCTGATACAGCTATTCCAAAAGAAGCGGTGATGCTTTCGAGGAGCCGATCGCCGTCCTTCAATTGCATTTGTTCAATATCTACCCTTAATTGTTCTACTCGCTTTCTGAGCGTTTCCAGTGTCATATTAGGCATCACAATCACAAACTCTTCACCACCCCATCTGCAAGCAATGTCAAAGGAGCGAATAGATTTTAAAAGTAACTTTGCTAATCCCTGGAGAACAATGTTGGCAGTCACGTGTCCATAACGCGAGTTGTAAGACTTGAAGTTATCGATATCAAGAAAAATCATACTAAGAGGTTGTCCCGATCGTTCAGCTTCTGCTAGCCTTTGTTCTGTTATGCTTTCCATATAGCTTTGATTGAATAGTTGGGTCATCCCATCCCGCAAGTTTTCGTGGGTTAGACGTTGTTTAATCGATAGATTATTTAGTGCAATGCCTAATGTTCTAGCAATAATCTCAGAAGTTTGTCGATCTTCTGGACTGATTTCTTCAAGCGCATCGAGGTGTAAAATCCCAATTACTTCGCCTTGTGCAAACAATGGAACGCACAAATGTGTGCCGCTAACAGGCTGTATTAAGTGACTGCACATTAGTCCTGAATTACGAGGCGATAAAAGATTTAATTTTCCTCTCCGCAAAGCCCAACAATCAGATAGTGAAAATATTTCTTTACTCTTTCTTTCACCTCCCCAAAAACTATTCATCTGAACATAATTTTTAGAATTAGCAATTATATAGATAGAACCACTCATATTCGGAAATAGCTTGGAACACGTTAAAGCAAATACTTGATACACCTCATCTTCAGACTCGCAGGAATAAAGCATATCTGCCATATCTGAGAGATATATAAGTTCTCGTTTTTTTGCTTCCAATACCAGTGTTTTTTCTTCTAGCTGCCGATTTAAGTCAGTTAGCGATCGCTGTGCTTCTATAGATTCTGTAATATCAATACTGATCCCACCGATACGGTAAGCGCCCGTTGCGTAATCGCTAAACGGAAACTTAAATGATAGCCAGTAGCACGGCTGATCGTTACCAGGTATCTTTACCTCTTCAATCAGCTTCAAGGGACGTAGAGTCTTCAAAACGACTTGATCGTTTTCCATTAACCGCCGCCCTTCTTCTGGATCTGGCAAAAATTCAGTATCTGTCTTTCCCACCCATTCTTGTGCATCTACCGAAAATCTAGACTGTAGCTCCTGGTTGTAGTAGAGTATTCTAGATTGCTCATCTTTGATATAAGCTCCAAAGGGGCCATGATCTAGGAATAGCCGCTGCATTTGCTGGCTGCGTTGAAGTTCACGGCTATTTTGTTGAGATATGGCGATCGCTTCTAAAACTTGAAAAGCTGTCGGCATTAGGCAGAGTAATGCACATAATGAAATAAACGCCGTTAAGTCAAGTACGGCTAAGTGCAACAGCGACACTGCCGAATGTGGCTCAAAGACCGCCAATAGGTGATGCAATCCACAAAATAGTATGAATGCACCTGATAAGAAAAAGGCTAGCCTAAACTTAGAAGAGATAGTTGCCCTAGTTTTTGCAAAAAAAACTCCTATTATTGTCGGAATGCCAAAGTACGAAAATGCAGTGATGCCGTGAGCTATTATGCAATTCCAGTGAAAAAGCTGCATCATTAACCTGATATTAACATTTCATCCGTTTCACTATAATTCTGGGTAGCCTTAAGATGTAAGGATAGAAAGGATGATTTTAGTGCCTCATACTTTTGTTTTAGCTACATTGATCGTGGTAACTTTACTGAAAGGTTACTCATTTCAACCCTTACAAACCTGACTTACCAAGTGAGTGAGTTCGGGCAAAATGAGTTTTTCCATCGCCAGTCGCACAGCATTACTAGAACCAGGAAGCGAGAAGATTAATTTATTTTGATAAACACCAGCAACAGCGCGAGATGCGATCGCCCGCGAACCAATTTCTTGATAACTTAAAAAACGAAATAACTCACCAAATCCCGGCAAAGTTTTCTCCAGTAACTTCTCAATGGCATCGTAGGTGGTATCTCGTGGTGCAATACCTGTACCACCATTGAAAATTACAGCATCCAAATTTGCGCTTTTACTTAGATTTTCTATCTGTCCTTGAATTTGTGTTGGTTCATCTTTAATAATCGTGTAGGCTCCTACAGCATGGTTAGCACCAAGGAGTAACTGCTGAATTAGCTGACCACTTTTGTCTGTTTCAAAAGTGCGTGTATCACTGACAGTAACTACAGCACAAGTTACAAAAACTCCAGGCGAGTCTGGATGGGGTTGTGGCATTATATGTCACTCATGAACTTTTAATAATGGAGAATTGGGCATGGTAAATGGCGCATTGACAATTACCGATGCCCCATGCCCTATGCCCTATTCTTTATGCCTCATTTTTGCTCAGTCCCAGATCGTTTTCTTCAGCATACCGCTCCATGAAGCGCATAAAGCGCTCCCATTCTTGAGCAGATTTCATTACGTAAAGTGCTTCTAATTCTTCCGGTTTCCCGTTAATAAATTTAGCTTTAACTTCACGGGTAATTATCTCGCCTTCTTCGTCAATCAAGTACATTCCGGTAATATCTTCGGTAGTACCTTGATCTAAAATTTTCGGATTCGTAAAAATAAACGTCGCTGTACCACTATCCCCAGTACGCGATCGCGTCAAGCGCACATCTGGAGTTACCTCTTCGTCAAGACCTCTAGAAAACTGGATTTTCGCCATGATGAATGAATTTAAACTTTGGTGATGGTTAATTTAATATTCTCTCATCAATTAGAACACCACGGTCTAGAGGCTACTGTTATTCAGTTTTTAGTGTATATACTTAAATCGCTTCTTTTTCAAGTAATAAAGTTACGGGGCCGTCGTTTTCAATCGTAACTTGCATCATTGCACCAAACTTACCTGTTTCTACCTGCAACCCGCTAGCTCTTAACTTGATAACAAAACGATTATACAAATCTTCGGCCGATTGGGGAGCAGCTGAACGGTCAAAAGAAGGACGGCGACCTTTGCGACAGTCACCATAAAGTGTAAACTGACTGACAACTAACAAATCGCCGCCAATTTCTTGTATAGATTTTTGCCAGCGGTTGTCTCCTTCTTGGCCAGGAAACAGCCGCAATTCTAAGCATTTACGCACTATCCAGTCGATTTCAGCATCAGTATCGGTATTGGCTATACCTACAAGCAAATTTAGCCCATGCCCAATTTTGCTGATAATTTCACCATTAACTGTAACTTGAGATGATTTAACTCGCTGGATAACAACGCGCATTTTAATCTAAACGTTCATCAACGTTTCAATTTTAGAGTGATTGTATTCCCAAACCGCAAACTAAATAAGGTTTAGCTGAAGGTCGTGCTGAAGAAGTGCGGCGTGTAGCGATAAATTTGCTTCAAGAGGGAATCTCAGTGAAAATCGTTGCGAAAGTTACGGGGTTATCCGTAGAGCAGGTATAGCAGTTGGTAAGTGAAGAAGTTGGTAATACAGGAGAGTGAGGAAGCGATGTCTACGACGGGCTATTCGGTGTCGCTATTCTCTTATTTTCCATTGCTCAAAATTGATGGCGGAGCCATTGAGAATGCATTCCCAGGTGGAACCTGGGAACGAGTAGTAAACTCCTAACTTTTATTTGCCAAAGCCTTTACCGCGAGAGGTTGAAGGTAGACAAATGCATTTTTCAAGTTGACTAATTAAAGCCTCACGATCCAAATTTTGACCAATCAGCACTAGCTGATTTTTCAATTGACCTTTCCATTCATCATCATCCAAGGTGAAGCGTTTACCGCAAAGGTGGAAAATATGACGCTTCGGACTTTCATCAAACCACATAATTCCCTTGGCTCGGAAGATATTTGAGGGTAGCTGGTTATCTAAGAAATACTGAAACTTCCTAATAGAAAAAGGCTTGTCACTTTGGAAAGATATGGAAGTAAAACCATCGTTTTCTAAATGGTCAGAATGGTGGTGATGATCGTGGTGATCGCGGTCATGGTCATGATGATCGTGACCGCATGTTGAGTGGTCATGATCGTCGTGGTCGTGATGATCGTGATGTTCATGATCGTGATGGTCGTGTTCATCCACCACTGTGTCGAAATATTTATCCGATTCAAACAGACCAACACTCAAAATTAAAGGAAGTGGGACTTGCGATCGCGTCGCGCGGATAATTCTTGCTCCTTCCTTCACCTCGTTAATTTTTCTTTCTAACTCATTCAAAGTGGCTTCATCAACCAAATCAGCTTTGTTCAGCACAATTACATCGCCATAAGCAATTTGGCTGTATGCTGCCTCAGAGTTAAATAAATCTAGGCTGTAATTAGCCGCATCTACCACGGTAATAATCGAATCTAAGCGGGTTAAATCCCGCAATTCTGTGCCCAGAAATGTTAAAGCTACTGGTAGCGGATCTGCTAATCCAGTTGTTTCCACTACTAAATAATCTAGATTTTCTTGGCGTTCTAAAACTTTGTAAACTGCATCTACTAAATCATTATTAATAGTGCAGCAGATACAACCATTATTTAGCTCCACCATGTTCTCACCAGTGGAAACAATTAGCTCGTTGTCGATGCCAATTTCGCCAAATTCATTCACGAGAACAGCGGTTTTTAAACCCTGTTGGTTGTTGAGGATATGATTAAGTAAAGTCGTCTTCCCACTACCGAGGAAACCCGTAATAATTGTTACTGGCATTCCTTGTTTGGGCGTATCCATTGCCGAAGATTCGGGTGTAACTGCTGATTGCATAGCGCTGTTATCAAATAGTCAAAAAATAGTAATGTAGCGCAGATAGTCCAGAAAACACTAGCATAGGGATGCTGGACTGTCATCCCAGCTGCTTTACCCTATTATTACGTATCTCTCTATTTCAGCATTACTCTGTTATGACCCTAACCCTTTACAATACCCTCACCCGTCGTCAAGAACCGTTTGAAACAGTCGAAACAGGCAAGGTTAAGATGTATTACTGCGGTGTGACGGTATACGACTACTGCCATTTGGGTCATGCTAGAGCTTGCATCGTTTGGGATGTAATACGCCGATACCTCCAGTTTATCGGTTATGAAGTCCGATATATCCAGAATTTTACTGATATTGATGACAAGATTCTCAATCGAGCCTGTGCTGAACATTCATCGATGGAAGCCGTAGCCGATCGCTTTATCAAAGCATATTTTGAGGATATGGCGCGGCTCTCAATCAAAGAAGCTGATGAATATCCGCGTGCTACCCACACGATGAATGGCATTCAGCGATTAATTCATGAGTTGGAAAATAAGGGTTTTGCCTACCCTGCTGACGGCGATGTGTATTATGCAGTGCGGCAGTTTGCTGAGTATGGCAAGCTTTCTGGACGCAGGTTAGAAGATATGCAAGCGGGGAAAAGCGATCGCGTCAACATAGAAGATCCAGAGTACCAGAAAAAGAAAGACTCCTTCGATTTTGCTTTGTGGAAGGCAGCAAAACCGGGAGAACCTGCTTGGGAATCACCTTGGGGCGCAGGTCGTCCGGGGTGGCATATAGAATGCTCGGCAATGGTGCGCGATCGCTTGGGTGATACCATCGATATTCATGCTGGGGGTGCCGACTTAATTTTTCCCCACCACGAAAACGAAATTGCTCAATCAGAGGCTGTAACAGGAAAACCCCTAGCGCGTTACTGGTTACATAACGGCATGGTGACAGTAGATGGTCAAAAAATGTCCAAATCTTTGGGCAACTTTACCACTATTCGAGACTTGCTGGATCGAGGAGTTGACCCGATGGCAGTGCGGTTGTTCGTGTTGACCGCTCAATATCGCACACCAATTGATTTTACCGATGAAGCGATCGCCGCAGCAACCAACGGCTGGCACACCATTAAAGAAGGCTTACTCTTCGGCTATCAATACGGCAAAAAACTAGGCTGGGGAGTGAGAACTGCTTCACTACTCGCTGAAACTGTTGAACGCTTTCAAGAAACTGTGAATAACGACTTTAATTTTCCTGGTGGGTTAACAGTGCTGTTTAAACTAGCTAAAGAATTGGGCCGTGAAGGGCATATTCTTGTGCATGAAGGGAAAACCGAAACATTACCAGAGGAGTTACACCGGCAATGGCAAACACTCGTCACATTAGCTGGAGTTTTGGGTTTAGAAGCTGAGATAGAAGCAGAAACTCATACGAATAATGGTTTAAGCGATGCGGAAATTGAGGCGAAAATTCAGCAAAGGCAAGAAGCACGTAAAGCCAAGAATTTTGCCGAAAGCGATCGCATTCGTGACGAACTCCAAGCACAAGGTATTACGCTAATTGATAGCCGTGATGGTACGCGCTGGCACCGAAATTAGGGAGAGTTGGGAGTCGGAAAGCAGGGGAGCAGGGGAGAAATTGTAGTAAGTTTTTCCCCTCTGCCCCTCCGCCTCTTATGCCCAATGCCCCATTCCCCATTCTTTATTCCCCATTCTTTATGTGGTCTGAACTCAAAAAAGCGATCGCTAGTTTCGATATACCCGCTGATTGGATTGGTATTAGAGCCGTAAAGGAAACTTCTACTAACCGTTTAGTCCGTGACACCTTACCCCAACTAAACGGCAAATCCTTCACTGTCGGAGCCATGCTGGAAGTTTTGGTTAATGGCTGTCTGGGTTATGCAGCGACTAACTCTCTAGAACTGTCTTCCCTGCAAACCGCTGCCCAAACAGCCTACAAACAGGCACTAGCAGCCAGTGAGTGGTGGATACATCCCTTCCGTGAAAGTGAGCGCCCTAAAGTCGTTGGTGAATATAAATCTCCATTTCTTGAGCCATTGGATGCTCTGAGTCCAGGAGAAATCAACGATTTACTGGTTCGCATTTGCCAAACGCTGAAAGTTGACGACAAAATTGTGCAAACCATAGCCAGTGCCAGCACCACTGAGAGAGAATCTTGGTTTGTTAGCAGCAACGGCTCAGAAGTATATCAAAAAATTCTATCTATAGGCACTCATTATGGAGCCACCGCTCAAGATGGAGC
>NZ_JADEXF010000154.1 GCF_015207245.1 Nostoc cf. edaphicum LEGE 07299 | reverse complement strand
GTACACCATAGTCCCCTCCTCGCTTGCGGGGAGGGGTTAGGGGTGGGGTTCTTGTACCTCACTTAACCGAGAGCCGCTATAGCTAATTTAAAAATAAAAAAGTTGTTATCAATGTCTATTTTAAATAGATACAATTTGAAATTTGATATTAAAAAGCTGTTATTTAACACCATGTTTTACAGCCGCAATGATGAGTTTAGCTATTAATAAAGATCAAAAAAATTGGAGAGCAGTATAACATGAAGAATGCTTGGAGGCGTTGGATTACAACCGTTAATATAGCTGCGCTCACACTAATGCCAACGCTGATATTTTTAGCATTCTCTCATCGGGCAACAGCAGACGATCCAGGAGCGTGTTACATGATAACTTCCTCTGGTAAAACTGTTGGATTGGGAAGAATTTGTGGCAATATCATAGCCGCACCTTCAGACAATAAAGTTTTTCGAATCTCAATCAAACGCCGTTTTGGTGGAACTCCTGTGATTGATGTCACCTTCAACGACAAAAAAACCTTTGAAATGATTGTAGATACAGGTGCTAGTGGAACCATTATCACTCAAGATATGGCGAATACACTTAACCTCCAGGCTACAGGTACAATGCAAGCCCAAATTGCTGATGGTAGTGAAGTAAAATTCTCAACTAGTAAGGTAAAATCTATTGCAGTAGGTGGAGTTACAGCCAATAATCTTCAAGTAGCGATCGCACCAAAAGCAAGCATCGGGCTACTAGGTCACGATTTCTTTGGCAACTATGACATCAAGATTTTGGAGAAAGAGGTCGAATTTCATCACCGCTAATGCTTGCAGCTTGAACTTTTTGAGGTTTTTATATGGAAATATCAAAAGGAATCTGAGCCAAGGTACTCAGCACTCCTGAAGCAGCTTAAGAGCGTTATAGAATAGAAATAAAACTGACATACATTACGCTGATTCAGCAGAATTGCCCATGACCACTTCTAAACGCCAATATCACATTACTACTTTCGGTTGTCAGATGAATAAAGCTGACTCAGAGCGCATGGCTGGCGTTTTGGAAGACATGGGCTTTGAGTGGTGTGAAGATCCGAATCATGCAGATGTGATTCTCTACAATACCTGTACAATTAGGGATAACGCTGAACAAAAGGTATATTCCTATCTTGGCAGACAAGCAAAGCGTAAACATGAGCAGCCTGATTTAACCCTCATCGTTGCTGGTTGTGTTGCCCAGCAAGAAGGAGAAGCACTGTTGCGGCGAGTCCCAGAATTAGACTTGGTAATGGGGCCACAACACGCCAACCGTCTGAAAGATTTGTTGGAGTCAGTATTTGAAGGCAACCAAGTTGTCGCAACGGAGGCAGTTCACATTATTGAAGATATCACCCAGCCGCGACGAGATAGTACAGTGACCGCTTGGGTGAATGTGATTTACGGCTGTAACGAGCGCTGCACCTATTGCGTAGTTCCAAATGTGCGTGGTGTCGAACAATCTCGCACGCCGTCAGCTATCCGGGCTGAAATGGAAGAATTAGGACGGCAAGGTTACAAAGAAATTACTCTACTCGGTCAAAATATTGATGCTTATGGCAGAGATTTACCTGGAGTGACACCAGAAGGTCGGCATCTGCACAACTTTACAGATTTGCTGTATTACGTCCATGATGTGCCGGGAATTGAAAGGCTAAGATTTGCTACTAGTCACCCCCGTTATTTTACCGAGAGATTAATTCAAGCTTGTGCTGAGTTACCCAAAGTGTGCGAACACTTCCACATTCCCTTTCAATCTGGGGATAATGAACTTTTAAAGGCGATGGCGCGAGGTTATACTCATGAGAAATATCGCCGGATTATCGATACCATTCGGCGGTATATGCCAGATGCCTCCATTAGTGCCGATGTAATAGTCGGTTTTCCTGGGGAAACAGAAGCACAGTTTGAAAATACCCTGAAACTGGTAGAAGATATTGGCTTTGATATGTTGAATACAGCAGCATATTCGCCGCGTCCAGGGACACCAGCCGCTTTGTGGGACAATCAGCTGAGTGAAGAAATTAAAAGCGATCGCTTGCAACGGCTTAATCATCTGGGAAACTTGAAAGTAGCAGAGCGATCGCAACGTTACTTTGGACGCATTGAAGAAGTTTTAGTAGAAGACCAAAATCCTAAAGATCCAACCCAGGTAATGGGACGCACTGGCGGTAATCGTTTGACCTTTTTTAGTGGTGACATCAAAGAACTCAAAGGGCAGTTAGTGAAGGTAAAAATTACCGAAGTTCGTCCTTTTAGTTTGACAGGTGAACCAGTTGAAGTGAGGCAAACTGTTTTGCACTAAGAAGCATTTGAAGATTATATCCTGACTTATGATTAAGTTACTGCAAACGATTCCAGTTCTTCTTTTTGGGGCTAGCTTGGCTGTAATTTTTCCTCAAGTTTGTGCTGCTTCTACTGTTCAAGAAATAGCTATTCTTGCTCAAGCATCAAGGGATTTGCCAATGGTCAAATCGGCTGGACTGTCCCCCGATATGGATGTGCCTTGGTCGAAAGCCGTAAGAATTGTTGACCCCTTTGAAGGGGAGTTTCTTGGAGTTTTCGATCGCAATTCTTTAGGTGGCTATTTGTACCGTGAGGGTTCAAAGCAAGTTATTAGTTTGTGGACTCCTTCGAGCATTCGAGTACTCGTAACAGTAAATTCGGGTCAAGCAACGTCTTCTTTCTACACCGCAGGTCGTGTGTATACTAGACCTGACTATTTTAGATTTGTCACGACTAAAAAAGTCGATAAGCTTTTGCTCAAGGTCAGAGAAAAAGTTTTTCAATTAGACGGTTCAAATGGCACATTTGCTGTCAGTCAAGAATTAGCCGCTGCTTTGAAAAATGCTCCAGATGAGAACTTAGATATCAGACTAGTCTTGGAAGGAGGTCAAACTGTTGATAGCGAAATTGGTAAAGGGACGGTAAAAGCTTGGCGAACTATTTATTAAGCGATCGCATTAGCTAGACTACATATCAACAGGCAATCCTAACAGTGCAGATAGAGACAGAGAACTATTTGATACGATCAAATTCTTTCAATCAATTATTCTGGTCGCAGTACTGTTAATGGTGATAGATGAGTTTAATCTTTAAACTCTCCTCAACCAGCTAGTGGGTTAAAAAATTTATAGTTTCTGTCCTGCATAAATCGATCGCACTTCGCCATTACGTCGGATGACTGCTTCGCCATTACTGACATCTACTAGTGTCCAACCGCTGGAGCCGATACTTTCACCCATATTGATGCGGCGAGTCACGCCATCGATTTTAAACAAAGCGGCAGATTTGTTGCCCAACTCTAGCAATCCCTCTAAGGTATTACTCGGAGCAGATGCGATCGCAGTTGCCGGATATACTTGTTCCTGGGTAATAGTTGGTTCTGACTCTGGTGCGAGTGCAGCACGCAATGGAACTACTGGTAATGCAGGCAGAGGTTTGGGTGTTTGGCGCACGCTAATGGGTGCAGTTTTTGCTGCCACCGGTTTGAGTTCAGCTCGTACAGCCGCAGCTAACATATTGACAGTTACAGGCTTGGCAGCTTGTCGCACTGTATTCAGGGCAGTTTTCACAACATTAGGTTGAGATACCCGGAACGCACTGGCAACTTGTGGTAAAAGTGTAGGAGTCCCCGGAATGGCTGGAAGGGCGTAGCGCATTGGTGACGGCGCTTGATAAACGGGGACATAGATCCGCTCAACAACGCTTCCAGAACGATTGGGGGCTGGTGGTGTATTATTAGCTAGAAGTGGAAGTGCTGGTAGATTACCAGTTGCTTGCTCACGACCAAGGGCTATTTGGTTAGTATTTGCCTGACTGGAGAATCCTGGATTGAAAGATTTTTGATTGCTCTTTGCTCCTTGCTTGTCTATAACAGCCAGCGCTTGGAGCATATAGTCAACTAACTCTGCCTCTATTTCTGTTTTTGCGGGCAAGCGTGACTGCGATTGCGGCAATAGAAGCGCTGACTCAGGCAATTTGTTATTTAAAAGATATACGACTCCAGACTGCACCAAGTAGATCGTACTAGCGATCGCCACGCCTAAAGTTGTTCCGACAATCAGCAGTTTGCCCAAAACCGAACTAGTTTTTTGACGCTTTCTACTAACTGATTTAACAGTAGAGGTGTCAAATACAACGGTACTCAATTGCTTGTGGTTATCTCGAGCAACTGACTGTACTCCTTGGTTCAAAGTAATCTGTGGTATCGTAACTGTTTGCAGAGGCACGTATTCTGGAGGCGATTGGCGTTGAGCTTGGGCGGAAACTCCAGCAACAGAGTGGCTCGATCTGTTCTGACTACTGTGTTTAACAGTTTGAGAAGGTAGATTACCACTAGCATCCAGAATGCAGTCGATATCGGCAAAGAGTTCATCCATTAGACCATCAGCATAGTTTTCTATCGACCAAGGCTCGTTGGTGATTAAGTCTTCTGATGGTTCTGGTACTATGAGACGGGTGCTAGCTTCTTGTAACATAGACGTTCTGGGTTGTTGCTTGGACGAGGAAACGCCACCCCTACTGGCTTGAAAGTGCTGAGTGCTGAGTGCTGAGTGCTGAGTGCTGAGTAAAAATACTAGCTCCCAGTTTACAGTCCCCAGTCCCTCTTTCATACTTGGTGGTGAAACTTATTTCATTGAGACTGCCTGGAAATTAGGATTATAAAAGGAGGTAGCAGGTAGAGGGCAGTTCTTACTGGAGGAAATAAGTATGAATAAAAACTTCAGCTTTAAGTAATTACCCGGTTTAAAAATCAGAATTGTATTAAGACGTGTTGAACGAGATACAAAGCTTGGAGCCGCTTTATCTCCGGTCTTGCGCCAATCCTATGCAGTTGTGCGTGGGTTAATCCTGCGTGGTTGTTGAGTGTAGTCGAAACACTGCCTCCTGAATAATGAAACATCCAATCCCCCATCTAATTGAGATAAGTTGATTGAGTGTTGGTATTAAACTCAACCTTCATCTGAGGATTGTTGATGATGCCACTACTAATAGTTATGTCATCTATCATACCAATCTCTCTCCCTACTACTATACTCAGTCTTTATCAAGCTTGTGTTAAGCTAACGCTGGAAACTCTGATTGGCTCTTGGTTCTACGCAATTCTAGATATAATAATAAGGCGTTAATATCGGCTGGGTTTACACCACCTATACGTGCAGCTTGACCAAGAGTGAGTGGTTTTATGTGAGTCAGCTTTTCCCGTGCCTCTTTAGAAAGAGTATCAATTGTTGTGTAGTCTAAATCCCCAGGTAACTGGCGATGAGCTTGGCGGGCAATTTGGTCAATTTGATTTTGTTGCCTAGCAAGATAGCCAGAATACTTGATGTCAATTTCTGCGCCTTCTTTCTCGGCCCGGTTGAGGTTGGGGTTTCCCAGTCCGAACCTGTCGAGATCAACGTAATGTAATCCTGGACGCCGCAACAAGTCGTTGAGGGTAATCGAACCTTTAATTGCTTGTTGGGTATCAGATGCGATCGCTATTCCAATTTCATCATGTTCTTTAACTCGTGTGGTTTGCAATCTTTGCTTTTCTGTGGTGATATTACCCTGTTTTTTGGTAAACATATCCCAGCGGCGATCGTCAATTAAACCAATCTCCCTTCCCAAGGGTGTCAGGCGTTGGTCGGCATTGTCAGAACGCAATAGCAATCGGTACTCTGACCTGCTGGTGAGCATCCGGTAAGGTTCCCGTAGGTCTTTTGTACACAGGTCATCAACTAGTGTCCCAATGTAACTTTGCTCGCGGGCAAAGACAATCATTTCTTGAGAGCGAACAAATCGAGCGGCATTAATTCCCGCCACCAGCCCTTGAGCAGCAGCTTCTTCATAACCTGTGGTGCCGTTAATCTGCCCAGCACAAAACAGTCCGGCAATCTTTTTGGTCATCAGTGTGGGGTAACACTGAGTTGCTGGTAAATAGTCATATTCCACTGCATAAGCGGGACGCAGCATCACACATTTTTCCAAACCGGGGAGAGTTCGCAACATTTGCAGTTGCAAATTTTCTGGCAACCCTGTAGAAAACCCTTGAATATAAAGTTCGGGTATATCCCTTCCTTCCGGTTCAATAAAGATTTGATGGCTTTCTTTATCGGCAAAGCGGACAATCTTATCTTCAATACTGGGACAATAGCGCGGCCCTTTGGCTTCCACCCAACCACCATAAACTGGTGACAGGTGTAAATTTTCTTGAATCAGGCGATGGGTTTCGGGGGTTGTGCGAGTGATGTAGCAAGGCATCTGTTCCCGTTCTACCCACACATCTGGGTCAAAGCTAAACCAGCGCACATCTTCATCTCCTGGCTGGATGAGCATTTTACTGTAATCTACTGATCGCTTGTCTACCCGTGCTGGAGTTCCAGTTTTAAGTCTGCCGGTTTCAAATCCCAGGCGATTGAGGGTTTGTGTCAATCCTTCAGCCGCAAATTCTCCAGCACGTCCGGCTGGCATTGATTTGTTACCAACCCAAATTTTGCCTCCCAAGAAGGTGCCGGTTGTCAAGATGACTGCTTTACATTGGAACCCTACACCAAAATAAGTTTCAACACCGATGACTTCGCCGTTAGCACCCAGCACCAAATCTGTTGCCATACTTTCGCGGATTGTCAAGTTTTCTTGATTCTCGACAATATTTTTCATCACCGCTGCATATTCGCGCTTATCAGTCTGGGCGCGTAATGCCCAAACAGCAGGCCCCCGTGAAGAGTTGAGGATACGTTTTTGCAGATAGGTGCGGTCTGCTACTTTACCAATTTCCCCGCCGAGTGCGTCTACCTCATGGGTCAATTGGGATTTCGCCGGGCCACCCACTGCTGGGTTACAAGGTTGCCAAGCGATTTTATCCAAATTGAGCGTCAATAACAGGGTACGACAACCGAGGCGTGCAGAGGCGAGAGCTGCTTCGCAACCGGAGTGACCTGCACCGACGACTATGACATCAAAAGCGTCTTGGAATTCAACGGAATTGTGCATGGTCATACTTACAGGATCGGCAAGCTTAGAGTTCTTTTCAATTTTAACTGTTCCAGTGGTTTCATGGATGTAACTTTCTGATAAAAAAGTTATCAAACTTACTAGTACTCAATTAAAAGCAAGGTTCCCTTTTTTAAGTTTAGTAGTAAGTGAAAAATCTCATCTTTTTAAAATTTGTGACAACATTCCAGTTTTTTGATCGCAGCTATTGTTCAGAGCGTTAACCCAGCACAAATTAATTTGTAACTGGGATGTATTAGATATTTTCTTTAATTTGGATTAAACGATAGTTCAATGTCGATAAACTATCTG
>NZ_JADEXF010000153.1 GCF_015207245.1 Nostoc cf. edaphicum LEGE 07299 | reverse complement strand
GTGTAATTATTGTATATATAAGGACAATTCAGGAAAAGCTGACAATGGATAACAGCATTTGTACATACCTTTTGATGGGTACAGTGGTTTACCGAAGAGTTAGGGTCAGTTAAATTGGACGACATATAAAACTGCAATGCCTGAGTTGGACTATACCTAGTCGATTGGAGTCAGAACCGCCTTGCTGTTCAAAGTGACATAAAGTGACCAAAACTTAGAACAAGAAGTTCCCGTATATTTACGAGATCGACAATAAAAAAGTTGGCTGTTTACCCACTCAACACAATATTTGTGAATATTTGACTTTTTATATCATGTCCGCTTGATTGCTTCTTAAACCCGAATAACTCCAAAGAGTTTAAGCTACACTTCGTCTCCACTCGCCACTTGTCTACGGTACACACACAAGTCCTAAAAACCCAAGCTTGATGAGCTTTTTCTCCTTCCAATACTCTGGATGGCAATGAGAAGACAATAAGAAATCGAGCTTTTTCGACTTGTGTGTACACGCTAGCCCCCCTTACAGAGAGCGGGATTAAGGAGAACCATCAAGAAATTAGTAAGTATTTAGATTGACCCCCTCCCCATCTGCTCTTACCAAGGAGAGGTGCCACAGGCAGTGGGGTTATTTCGCATACTCATGAATAATCGGTATCATAGTCCAGATTATGTTTACACACAAACAAACCGAACAGTCTGTAAAAAATCAAAAAAAATCGAAGCATTCCTAATTATTAAATTTTCTGAATCCCTTGTTGATACTGTAAATATCTTTTTTGTAATTCCTCTGGAATAGGAATAAGACGATTATTTTGCAAACTGACAAAACCACCCTTCTGGCTAGCCACTGCTGCTAACTCATTGTTAGATAAAATTTCAGCTTGCACAGTCCACTTTAAGCGTCCTAAACCACTCAACCATAAACGTCCAATCACTCGATCAATCATCTTTATTGGACGTTTATATTCAATTTCAGTCCCAGCTAGAATTGGTGTATATCCTTGCTCAATTTGTTGATTGAGTTGCCAATGTTCATCTAAAAACTTTAGACGTAAATCCTCTAGCCATCTGATATACACAATATTACTTACAATTCCCATAAAATCAATGTCGTATGTTTTGACAGGAATTGCTAATACTACTTCGAATGGTCTGTGTAAGTTGTTATTTACTAGCATTATTTATCTTGATATTTTTTAATACTGCCCGGTCTGTTTAATGAAAGAGAAGTTTCCAAGTATTGATTCAGGTGATTAATTACCCTATGGATATGAATTGAATCTCCATATAGCTTGCTCATCATTATGCCTCCTTCCAGCGTTGCGATTATGATGGTAGCGATTTCATCAGCACTCACTTCAGAGCTAATTTCACCCTTTTCAATTCCTTTTTCAATAATTCGACAAATTAGATGCAGCCAAGAGTTCATCGCTTGTTGAGCACGTTCTCGCAACGCCGGATGAGCATCATCACTTTCCACAGCAGTATTCAGCAGTGGACACCCTCCTTTAATCGGTGGATTTTCTGCGAAGCTACTAAATACTCCAATGATTGCTTGCAGACGCTCTACTGCCTGGTGTTTGCTTCGTAATGCAAATCTAGTATGCTGCTTAATGCGAGCGATCGCAAAATCAAAAGCCTGTAGCGCGAGATCATCTTTGCTTTGGAAGTGATTGTAAATTCCTCCTTTCTGCAATCCCGTAACACGCATGATGTCTGACATTGATGAGCCTGCATATCCCTGTTGGTTAAACAGTTCGGCTGCTTGGTGGAGAATTCTACTTTTTGTTTCTTCGCCTTTGGACATTACAGCGATTTATTATAGTAGGGAATTGTGAGTTTATTGAACTAAAAATTACTGTAAATTAAAAATTACCGACCGAATAGTTTTTTATTTATATCATGATATATGCTTGTAGGTCAAGTATTTTTCAAAACCGAGTTCTGAACAAAGATTTATTCGATAAAGTAAAGCCATACATAGATTTGCACGATGGCATTTGCAGTGAAGACAATATATATAGTTAAGTAAGTTGGCACAGCGTCCAGACAATGAAGATTTCACCTGGTCATCAACATTATTAGTTTTGATGCGACCTTCACTGTAGTAATGATAAATTTTGCATCAAAATAAATTTCAGCAGCAATATTTTCAGTGGCAAGATATCAATACAAGTCTTGTTAAAGTTCATTAATGAAGGTTAAGGCATTTACCAAGGCCTTTCTGACAATAATTGCTCAGACTATCACAGATATGCTAAAAAGTAACTCCAATCTTTACGGCTCTGATGGAGGTGCAAACTGTGCAACTACCTCCGCCCCTGTCAGGCTCTTGGTTTCATTCGCAAAACAGTAATATTTGGGCTTTTCATCTATGAACATTTGATGATCGAAAACAAGACCTTCACAGCTATCGAATAGTCCAACGGGTATAAAATACTGGTTAGTTTGTTTCAATTTATAAAATAGATGGCTACCACACTTATTACAGAAGCCACGCTCTGCCCATTCTGAAGATTGATAAACTCCGATATATTCTTCACCAGAGAAGCTAACATCACTTTCACACTCAACTACTAACAAAGGTCCTCCACCCCAGTTGCGACACATACTACAATGACATGCTCCTACCTGATTACTCATACGGGTTGTAGAAACGTTTACTACTCCACACAGGCAGCTACCTTTGGCAATGCTCACATTAGACATATTTTTTCTCCGCTCCCAAAAATGCGCTCCAATTTAAAAATATGGAGTTTTGCTTTTATCGGTAGAGTGTAACTTGATGGATGGGCTTTGTACCTCAGCCCATCCTACTGCGCTTAAGTACAAACGTCTTATTTCAGTTTGCAGCTTGCAGTAAGTTCTAGATTGTAGAAAGTCCCTGATTTGGGATTAATTGAACGCAACTGCTGGATAAAAGCATTAAATGTTGTATTGCTTACGCCGAAGCCAGCTTCAGCACAAGCAGATAAGCCTCCTTCAATGGGAATAGATCCGGTTCTGGGACTATATACAATGAATTTATCGACGGTGCTATTGCCGACTGCAAACCCGATAACCTGGCGAACTGTTCGCAAAGCGGCATTATCTAAGGGGCCGCCAATACTGCCAATACTGATATTAACCGCACGACTTTCAGCAAAAGCCGGCGCACTAATCGACAATACTGCCCCGACAATCATCAAACAGCTGAACTTCTTCATTTTCTTCTCCTCCAAAAAATTGAAAAACTAATAATTAGGTTTCGACATGGATGAAGTACATCAGAGACTTTGCCATGTAAGGTTTTCAGACACTAGGGTGTGTGTAAACTACAAAATCTATGATTCTGAACTTTTGGGGATTACTTCAGCATTAGGTCTTTCCTTTTCTGAAAAATGTTAATTTCTTAAAAATTCTTTATAAAATCGCCTTTGCAGACCCTGGCTGTCTAATTGGTGTTGGTTACAGGTAATATGTGGAGTACACAGAACTTATTAGGACTAAGGTGATGACCTGCTCCCAACTAACTCTTTGACACTCCAGGCAATTCAACACTATCACCCGGCTTTGAAGGCCATCTGACAGTCAGAATAGTGCAGTCTGATTCAGCAACCCACCAATGGGACACACCTGCACACCAAAGAACATAATCACCTTCACGAGATAATAAAATTTCTCTATCTTCAAATTGCAAGCGAAATTCTCCGTCAATGAGAATTGAAAGCGTAGCAGCTTGGTTATTTACTGCCCATTCAGTTCTACTTTCACCTGCTTTGTGAACAGCCCATTTTACTTCTAGCATTTCCGTGGAACGCGGATCATCTTCAGGGGTGATAAAGTGACCTATGAACCATCCCCAACGATTTACACCTTCAACTCCTGCGTTTCCATAAACAACTTTAGGCTGCATCACTTAACTCCAAGGAAGGAACCAAAATTTGTCCGTTGTAACCGGCTTGCTTGTATTGTTCAAGGATATGGGTTGAAATATCTCTTCCTTCACCAACCGCAACCAAAGCTACACAAGCACCACCAAAACCAGCACCTGTCAGCCTTGCACCATAAACTCCTGAAGTTTTTTGCAACAATTGGACTAGAGTATCCAGCGCAGGTACGGACACTTCGTAATCATCCCTCAAACTGGTGTGAGATGCGTTCATCAATTCGCCAAAGCGCTCAGATGTTACTCCCTGCAATACTTCCAAGACGCGGTTATCTTCTGTAACCACATGACGGGCACGACGGCGTAGAGGTTCGGGTAGTTTTTCTGTTACTTCAGCACCAGTAATATCTCGTAGTGCCTTAACTCCTAGCGATCGCGCCGCTTCTTCACACTCAGCCCGGCGCTGGTTATAACCGCTAGTGGCAAGGGTGCGAGGTACACCGCTATCAATAACCAAAATCTCTGCATTCTCAGGTAAAGGCATCACCCGGCGTTCTAAAGTTCGAGTATCTAAAAACAAGATATGTTCAGTATCAGCCAAGCTAGAAGCCATCTGATCCATGATGCCGCACTGCACGCCAGCATAATGAATTTCTGCTTGCTGGGCAAATTGGGCGATTTCAACATCATCAATAGGAAGATTCAGAAGTTGGCGTAATGCCCGCAGCGTTGCCACTTCCAAAGCCGCGCTGCTAGACAAACCTGAACCCATCGGAACCGATGATTTGACGTACACAGAAAGCGATGGTATTCTGTGTCCTGCTTTTTGCAAAACCTCAATACAGCCAAAAATATAACTGGCAAATCCAGACGGGGAATGGTTTATATCTAAAATGCTCACTTGCTCGTTGAGATTTTCCGAGTAAAAGTGATGATGGCGATCGCTACTCAAACCTAGCTCTACCGTCGTAGATTGAGGAATCGCAGTTGGCAGAACGAAGCCATCGTTATAGTCAGTATGTTCGCCTAGTAAATTTACTCTTCCTGGCGCAGTGGCTTCAGTTTCAGGTGGTTTACCGAATACTTGTTGAAAATCCATAATTTTTAATTGTACAAAGGTACGGGGCGTAACCTTCCTTCTACCTCAACATTAGGAAAATTTGGATCGAAAGTCAGATTTTCCAACTTTCCATCGTTGAGAATCACAAAAGTATCTTCAACCTTTGCCCCCGGTAAACTGGGATTCCAAGCAACAGCAATGCCTTCTGTCAAAATATCAGTAGTAGTTGGATTTGCGACGATTTCTCGCGCTAAATATCCAGTGGTTCCTCCTTGGTGATGTTCGCGGATCGCATTAGGAAATCCATGCTGCTCATAAGCCTGAGCTAGGGCGTGATAAACTGCATCGAGACTGGTTCCGGGTTGGCACAAATTTAAAACTACTGCTTCTATTTCGCGCACATGGGAATGCAATTCGGCCCGTTCGTCTGAAAGTTTACCAAAACAAACAAATCGAGTCAGATTTGCATACAAACCGTAACCTCTAGCGCAAAACACTAGCATTGCTTGCTGCCCAATCTGTTCTCCGGTAGCTGTAGCATGACGGTATAGCGGTAAACGCCTCTCACCCGCTACTAGTGTCAGCGCTGGGTGCAGCCCTTGTGCCCATAACGCCTCTGCACCTGCACCCGCTAACTGATATTCTGTCCAAGTTGGCTTGGCGGCTTTGAGTACCTCTGTCATTGCAAGGCTCGCTTTTTGCCCAACTTGACGATATCGCTCTAATTCACTTGACATCATTACCCGTTTATGTTTTTGCAGAGTTGCGGGTAACGGCTGTTCTAAATTGGAGATGGGGCGTTCGCGCTTCGCGTTGTCGAAGACATCGCTAATTACTTTTCCGCCGCCAGTTACATCGCGAACAAAAGACTCACGGGCAGCATAATCAGCCCAAGGGTTGACATACACCTTAAAATTAGCTGGCAGTTCTTCATCCTTAAGACGCTGGGCTTCAATTTCATCCGTCAATACCCAAGCCTCGTCTGTAGTTACTAATACTTCTGCTACACCAGTTTCAGCAGTAAGTAGTACGGTATTAGAAGCACCAGCCGTTGCCCAAGCAAACCAGTCTGTACCACGCAAACGCAAGCCTTGCACTTCAGATTCACGCAAGGTTTGCCCGATCAACTCTAGCTTTTTGGAGACTTCCTCGTTCATAGAAAATTAGTAACCACAGATGAATACAGATCATTATGAGATTTATCTGTGTTTATATGCGTATGTCTGTGGTTTGAGAAAAACGTGGCTACGGTATTATATCGAGTTTGGCATTTCAATATTTACAACCACTACTGATAATCCCTTCGCCTTCTTCTCTGGTAAAGCATCATTAGCAAATATACCCACTTCGCCCCAATATCCTTACTATTATCTATATCTAGATGTAGGGTGCGTTGCGCTGACGACAATGCACCTCAAATGGTTGACAGTGCGTTAACCTACGGTATAATGCACCCTACATCTACTCTTCTAATAGAACCTACAAATCAAATCACAACTTTATATCGTGATTAACCTGTTGTAACATTACCTATCAGATTGTCTAGTTTACCTAAAACTTTCTCTTGCCATGCTTTTTCAATTGAGTGTTTAACAAGTCGTGTAAGTGCCGTTGTTCAGCAGCATCAAACCATATTTGAAACGCAAATATTACATCATTACGAAATCCTGAACCTTTAAGAGACATACACTTATCCCAAAGAGGTTTTCGCCCCCTACTTTCTGTTGGAATTAAATACCAAACAGTCTGGAGTACAAGCAGCAAAAATGTAAAAACTCAAAAATTTAAATTTCTCTAGTTACTTAGAAATGTGTATTAGCAATTACAAATTAACTTAACATCGGGTAACTCTTGTAGGAGAACCGCACATTGAGCCAAGGTAGTTCTCAAGAACGATGTAATCATCAATAAATTTTTGAAATTATAAAAGCGCAGTAGCTACAAAGACATCAAAAAAAGCCCATGAAATCCCAAGAGACTCAAAAAAAATAACAGAAAATCATGTTCCCCTGCCAAAGAACCCACCTAACGACATGAATGCTCAAGAATCTGATAAATCTGAGCCTATGACTCAGGTACAAAAGGATAATGTAATCACCAACCAGAACTTATCCAATCCACTAGCTCGCTATGGGTTTACTGTGGTTATATTGGCTACTTTCTTATTTGTTGTCGCCCTTTACTACGGAATTATTAACCCCTAGTAATTTCTCTAACTTAGGTTGCAAAAAAGTATGAATACTTGGTATTGTAGCTTACCAATACCTTCGTAAACTTGAGCTTGATTTTTTGTTTAATTTTGCTAAAAAAATTATCATCATGTCACGTGTTTACAAAAAGTTAAGCTCATTTTAATAAAAAAAATAGTAAAATTCGCAGCTTTGAGACTGTATTTAAGACTGTATTTAAGACTACAAGTTCATTTAATACAAATATCG
>NZ_JADEXF010000152.1 GCF_015207245.1 Nostoc cf. edaphicum LEGE 07299 | reverse complement strand
GAATCCATCAACATAAATTATGGGTGAAGTATCCTCGGACAAATCAGGTTGCAAAGGGACTCAGTATGCTTTAATTAGCATTGCTGATAATTTTTCGTTATTTTAGCTTGCAATTTTCAGCCAAAATTTCAAATAAGTAAAATATCATTCCTTAATAACACAAGTTATAAGCGAGGAAAGAGAATATTATTTGTTTGTGAACAATAAAGGATTATTTAATTTTTTGGCTTTGGTGATGGCGATCGCGATCGCTATTATTGCTTGTCAAAGCCTACAATTGCCAAGCAAACCGTTAGCATCTACCGCAGTCACCATCAAACTTAGTGGTTGGGGAGGCTCTCCCGTTGAGCAAAAACTATTGAGACAAGTACTGCAAGACTTTGAAGCACAACATCCAACGATTAAGGTCAAATATGAGGTAATTTCCGACCAATACATGGATGTAATCAAAACTCGTTTAGTTGGGGAAGCTGCGCCCGATGTTTTTTATCTGGATGCGCTGGAAGCTCCTTTCTTAATGAGTCAAAATGTCCTAGAACCGTTAGAAAGTTATATCACCCCTGAATTTGACCTTGCGGATTTTGAGGATACCCTACTCGACAGTTTCAAATACCAAAATCAGATTTACGGTCTTCCCAAAGACTATTCAACCTTGGCTCTGTTTTATAACAAAAAAGCCTTCGCCGCCGCAGGTCTAAGTAATCCGCCAGCAACTTGGGATGAATTACGTAACTACTCGAAACAATTGACAGGCAAACTTAACAAATACGGCTTTGGGGAAATTCCAGAATTAGCGCGTCAAGCTTATAAAATTAAAGCCTTTGGTGGACAACTCGTAGATAAAAATGGTTATGCTACTTTTGCCAGTGAGTCAGGTTTACAGGGTTTACAGTTAGTAGTAAACCAGTATCAAAAAGATCGTTCCTCTGCCCAAAAATCTGATGTAGGGACAAACTCAGGTAGTGAAATGTTTGGTCAGAGTAAAGTAGCAATGGTGATTGAAGGTAACTGGGCAATTCCTTATCTAACTGAAACTTTTCCCCAAGTAGAATTTGCTACCGCACCAGTTCCTACTATTAATGATAAAAAAGGCACGATGGTGTTTACAGTTGCCTACGTGATGAATAAGCAAGCACAACACAAAGCCGAAGCTTGGGAGTTGATTTCTTATCTCACAGGTAAAGAAGGAATGCAAAAGTGGACAGGAACAGGGTTTGCTTTGCCAACACGTAAATCAGTAGCAAAGAATTTAGGCTATGACCAAGACCCCTTGCGATCGCCATTAGTTGCAGGAGTTAATTATGCTACACCGTGGCAGGTGGGTCAATATCCAAGTGCGATCGTAAATAACTTTGAAAATCAGTTTGTCAGCGCCTTACTTGGGCAACAACCATTAAAAGAAGCGATGCTGAGGGCACAGAATGAAGCAAATCAGCAGATTAAAGCAATGAATTAAGCAATTGAAAATTCTCCTATTTCTCACTCTCCATTTTCTGGCGAGACTCCCATTTTCGATAAACTTCTGCATTCCTTGCAAATACGAATTTATTCCCGGCTGGTAAATTTGGAAATGTTCTGCTTTTGGAATTAATAAAAGCTGTTTGGGTTCAGGAGCAGCATCATATAACTGCTGACTTATGTAGGATGGGACAAGCTTTGATCTACGCTTTCCAAAGGTAGAGAATTATTTGATGAGGTGAAATATTTTTGTACAGGAGTACGATAAATAATCATGCACAACCTATCGCTACAGTCGGGTTAGTGCGGCGGGATTAAGCGGAGGTTTAGTAGTGTTTGAAATTAGCCGACGGCGGAGTAACCCCAGGTGGAATATCACAGAAGACTTGGCTGGGTATATGTTTATGATGCCCACTATTCTAGTTTTGGGGACTTTTGTAGTCTTACCTATTCTCTACGCCGTATTTCTTTCCTTGCAAAAAGTGCAACTTCTTGGCGGTATTGAATACGAGTTCATCGGTTTTCGGAACTTCACACGATTAGCGGAAGATGAAAGAGTTTGGATTGCTTTGAGAAACACAGCCGAATATGTAGCTATTGTTGTGCCAACTCAAACTATCCTGGCTTTAATTTTGGCGGTAACTCTGAATTCTGGGATTCGCGGTAAAAACTGGTGGCGCATCCTCTACTTTTTACCCACAGTCACTTCTTCAGCAGTGCTGACACTCATCTTTATGTGGATTTATAACACTGATGGGCTACTAAATGATTTTCTTGCTTTTGTTGGGCTACCTACTTATAACTGGTTGGGCGATCCAGCAGTTGCGCTCAAAGGCATTATGATTATGAACATTTGGTCAACTGCACCGTTTTTCATGGTGATTTATCTGGCGGCGTTGCAAGATATACCCCAAAGACTTTACGAGGCCGCGGAACTTGATGGCGCAAATGGATGGCAGCAATTTATCCACATTACTCTTCCCTTGCTTAAGCCTGTAACCTTCTTTGTGGCGACAGTGGGGGTAATTGGCACTTTTCAACTTTTTGACCAGTCTTACATCTTCTCTGGCGGTACTGGCGGGCCAAACAACGCTACCTTAACTGTGGTGCTGCTGATTTACCAAGCTGTGTTTCGGAATTTACAAATGGGATATGCAGCTGCGATCGCATTTCTGTTAGCAGCAGCGATCATTGTCATCACTTTGATTCAACGGCGACTTTTCGGAGGCGAACGGATTTGACTAACACCTCTGGCTTATCCTGGCTCAAAGCCCTGTTATACGTCTTACTGACACTCTATGCCATCGTTACCCTAATTCCCTTTCTCTGGGCACTTTCAGCATCATTTAAGCCCCTAACAGAGATTGTCAGTGGTGAACCCAACTTTCTCCCTAAACATTTTACTCTTGACAACTACAGGCAAATCTTTCTCCAAGAACCGCTATTTTGGCGTTGGTTGTTCAACAGTGTAGCGATCGCTGTCAGCGTCACGCTTTTAAACTTGTTGTTAAATTCAATGGCTGGTTATGCCTTGGCAAGACTGCGCTTTGTGGGCAAACGCTTTTGGTTCTTTCTCATCCTGGCAGTACTGGCAGTACCGACGCAAATCACCCTGATTCCCACTTTTTTAATTTTAAAAGCGATCGGCTGGCTGAATTCTTACCAAGGCATGATTGTTCCTAGCATGGTTAATGCCACTTTTATCTTCATGATGCGGCAGTTTTTCGTTAATTTTCCTAAAGAACTAGAAGAAGCAGCTCAACTCGATGGCTTAAATACTTTTGGAATTTTTCGACACATTGTCTTACCTTTGGCAAAACCAGCACTAGCAGCACAGGCAGTTTTTGTGTTCATGGGAAGTTGGAATAATTTTTTACTGCCTATAGTTATCCTATTTGACCCAGAAATGTTTACCCTCCCCTTGGGGCTGAACACTTTCAAAGGTCAATACATCAGCTATTGGAACTACATTATGGCGGCTTCTATGGTCTTTACCCTGCCAGCTTTAGGCATTTATGCCTTTTTTAATCGTTACTTTATTCAAAGCGTCACCTTTACCGGGGGAAAAGGTTAATAGGCATTGGGAATGGGGCATAGGGTATAGGGCATTAATTATTCTCCTTTGCTCTCTCTGTTCCCCATGCCCCATGCCCCATTCCCAATGCCCTATTCCCAAAACAGTATTTTGGGCAACAAATTGCACTCCTAACGTGATATTGGTATTACAGCGACTCAATCTCTATCTATCAGTAAACAAGCATTATGGGTTTTGCAGACCTATCGATCGCAGAGATAGCAGCTGACTACAGCATTCCTGTAGAACAAGTGTTTTCTCTGTGCAACCAACTGGGAATCGCCTACAAACACCAAAAGACCCGTTTGGCGTTAGAAGATGCAAAGGCAATTATTTCCCAAATATCCTCTGAAATACGTCCCAAAGGTACTAACGACTTGGTGGGTGATCACGAAGTCACCTGAAGGGTTATCTCAGAATTTTGGCTAATAACTGATAGCTAATGATAAAAAACAATGAGTCATTAGCAATTAGCAGCTTGGAGATTGAGAATCGTGTTCTTAGCTGTGTTGAGCGTCAAAATCTTTAAGGGGAAACATGTTTATAAGACTAATTGGCGTTGTTGTGGCTACTGTTTTACTTTCGTTTCAGTTGATTGTCGGTAGCGCGACAGCAGTGGAACTGGATGAAGCTACCCGAACAGTGCCATTAAATACTCAAGGTGAGGTCACTGTACTCAGCCTTAAACAAGTCAAAGAAGGCAAACGCTTATTTAATTACGCTTGCGCCCAATGTCATGCTGGGGGAGTTACCAAGACAAACCAAAACGTGGGACTCACTCCAGAGGACTTGGCACTGGCAACACCTAACCGTAACAACATTGAAGGTTTGGTAGATTACCTGAAAAATCCCACTACTTACGACGGGGAAGAAGAGATTTCCGAAATACACCCCAGTATGAAAAGTGCAGATATTTTCACAGCAATGCGAAATCTGACGGATGATGACTTGGAAGCAATCGCCGGTCATATTCTCTTACAACCCAAAATCGTTGGTACTAAGTGGGGAGGCGGAAAAATCTATTACTAAATCCTGGGGTTGAGTCATTGGGAATAGGGTATTGGGCATTGGGAATAGGGCATTGGGAAGAATTCAGTCCCTACTCCTAATTCCCCGTTCCCCATTCCCCATTTACTACTTATTGGACAGCTTTTTGCAATAAATTGCTCTCCATTCTTAAAAAAAAAATTGATCTATGACAGATTGTCATATTTGGTGTTGATTTTATTTAAAATGAGAAAGGGAAAAAAATTGTTTGTTAGGAGAGAGCTATGAAATTAATTTCGGCAAGCTGGCGACGCCTTAGTTTAGCTGTGTTGACAATCCTTTTAGTTGTTAGCAGCTTTGCTGTTTTTACACCCAGTGCTTCGGCTGAAACCTACCAGGTGAAATTGGGTAGTGATAAAGGAATGCTGGCATTTGAACCGAAAAAATTGACCATCAAACCGGGTGACACTATTGAATGGGTGAACAATAAAGTTCCTCCCCATAATGTTGTGTTTGATGCTGCCAAAAACCCCACTAAGAGCGCCGATTTAGCTAAATCTCTGTCTCATAAAAAGTTGCTCATGAGTCCTGGTCAAAAGGAAACGACCACCTTTGCAGCAGACGCGCCTGCTGGTGACTACACCTTCTACTGTGAACCTCATCGTGGCGCTGGCATGGTTGGTACAATTACTGTCGAAGGCTAGAAACACCAGCGTTTGACACGAGATAATTACTCAGTGAAATTAGCTCATCGCCACACGCTACACTCCTAGAGTGACGCACAAAATGCAGAAATGGCGGTAACGAGTTCTATCTTTCCCTAAGACGCTAAACAATGTGTAGCGTTCGAGGAGTGAACTTGTTACCGCCAATTTTGATCAAATTTGACTTAATCAGGGATTAATCGCGTTTATACTCTTGCTGGAGGCTTGTTGCGAGGAAATACTGTTGAGAATACTTTTATTAATTTTACTGTCGGCGATCGCCATATTCAAATTTACATTCATTAGTCCAGCACTAGCTGCCGAAACATCCAACGGTGCTAAAATTTTCGAGGCTAACTGCGCTTCTTGCCATATAGGTGGCGGTAACATCCTTATCAGCCAGAAAACCTTAAAAAAGGAAGCATTGTCAAAGTACCTAGAAAATTACAATCAAGACTCAATCGAGGCGATTATCCACCAAGTGCAAAATGGTAAAAATGCCATGCCTGCTTTTAAAGCCAAGTTAAGTTCTGAGGAGATTCTGGAGGTAGCTGCTTACGTTTTTCAAAATGCAGAACAAGGTTGGTAAAGTAGCTATACAGTATAGTTTTTTTGGGGTGAGCGTTTGCCTATCTTTAGTTAATAGCCAGCTAGACGCTCACCCCAAAACATTGGAGAATTTATTTGTTTGAAATCCCTCAGTGCATTTCCTTCTTGGAAGCTTTTAAAGAACTTCTAAGTTAAGTGTGATGTATGACGGACTAGCGATGCTAATTTGTCAACTATAAAAAACAATATTTTAAACCCAAAACCATGATGTAGAGGCGTGATTTATCGCGTCTCTACATCAATAAACCTTAACCCAAACAAATTGTATTTTAAACAGGACTTACGCAAAAAATAATCGAAAACAATGATTTTCAGGTAGAAGAACACCCTGCGGTTACTCCAGTGGAGAAATCGTAGAGTAGCCGCTTCTTTATCAGACGCTGCAAATGCGTCTAGATAAATCACTCCTACCTGAATCCATCATCAACGGGCGATTATTTTTCTGGATTAGACTTTTGTCTGTTTTCCTTGACTTCGCGCAACCGTTCTACTAATTTTTTATCCGATTCAGCAGCAGATGTAGACTGAACCTGATTGATTTTTGGCAACAATAAAGGTTCAGAAGTAGTAGCTGCCGATGAAGGCGTAGGCTGGTTATTTTTAATTTGTAGTTCAGATAATGGCTTGAGAGTACCTGTTGGTGCAGTTAATGGTTTGAGAGTACCTGTTGGTGAGGACGTAGGCGGGTTATTTCTGATTTGTAAATCAGGTAATGGTTTAAAAGTAGCTGCTGGTGAGGGGGTAATCTGATTATTATTGATTCCCGGTGTAGATAATGATGAGGGGTTTTGCTCTTGAGTAGTCCCAGTAAGATTGCTCGTACTGTTTTGGAAACGTAGATTAAATGGATAGGAACTAATTTGTTTATCTCCCTTGGGGGATTGCTTGTTGAAGTATTGCCTTGCTTTTAATTGCAATTCCGGGGAAATTAACTTGTCTTGAAATTTGATATCTAAGACTTTACCATCAGGATCTACCACCAATACTCCCAAAACAGCACCTTCAAGATTTGACTTATTCGTGGATAATGTTTGGCGAATGACTGGTTTTTGTTCAGCGTTGGGGTATTGTTGCTGGACTTCCTTTCTCAGGTTGGCGTAGGAGTCTAACTGTGCAATTGCCTGTTGAGTTCCCTTCGCTGATAAATCCCCTGTTTGTAGCGTGCTGCCCCTAGTTCCAATTAAAGTATTCCCATTCCTTGGAGCTTGTTTTAAAGAATTTATCAGCGGGTTTTGAGCAATTGTAGACGACGCATTAGGAATTGGTTGCGTCATTGGCTGCGAAGTCGTATTTACCTGTGCTGTTGCAACGGGTGTAGTCTCAGATAAGATTGGAGGCTGGGGAGTGCGCAGAAGATCAGCAGGTATTTGCTGCGACTGCAATTCTGGCAACCTATTGACAGCTAGCGGCTTAGGTGGCTCGTATTTGGCGACACTCTCATTCACATTTACACGAGGAACTGGTTGAGAAAATCTAGCGCTGGTATTAAATTTAGAACTATCAAATTTAGAAGCATCAAACCGCAAATTATCACTAGGAATCATCCGCAAAGACTGCCTTGT
>NZ_JADEXF010000151.1 GCF_015207245.1 Nostoc cf. edaphicum LEGE 07299 | reverse complement strand
GATAAATAGTAAAATACACCTATTGCAGCGCTAGGAGAGACAAGTTGTTACAAAGGTCTTACTGATACCAATTCGACGTAATGATGCACTTAAGTTTTATTAAACTTAGAGATCAAAGCCAGTTACCAATGAGAATGAATGGTGCCCAATATCCGGGATGACTTTCAAGTTGCTGCTGATGCGTTTGCAACCAAGCTGTTTGAGCCGCCTGTAAGGCTTTGGCTTTACTCATTCCGCTATGCCAGTTTTGATAAAATTTCGCTATCAATTGTGCTGTTGCTGCATCATCAACTTTCCAAAGAGTTGCTATGGCGCTTTGAGATCCGGCTTGTATTGCAATACCGGCTAGACCTAAAGTTTGGCGATCGCTACCTACTGCTGTTTCACAGGCTGTCAAAGTTAATAACTCAATCGGTTGATTTTGAGCGCGAGTATTGTTAATAAGTTCATAAAGGTCATTTAGTGTCAGTTTTTCATTGTAAGTTTTGGTTGTAAGCGATTTTTGAGTATTTGCTGCAACTTTTTTTCCAGTTACTAAAAACGTTTCTCTATCATCAATACCAAACTTGCCATGAGTTGCCAAGTGAATTATGGGATAAGTATTTTCTTTTAACTCTTTTTGCAAACGCTCAAGTGTAAAGTCTTGATCTAGTAATCCCTTACTTTTTGGTAAACTCGTTGTAATCTTTTTAAGTTCAGATTCTACTTGTGTAAGCGGCTCAAAAAATTTGTAACCTGCATCTGTTTCGACGGTGGCTGGTTGTGTCAAGCCAAAAGCTAATACCTTTAATTTTTTCGGGTTCGATTCTTGAGGATTTGTCAGAGTCAATGCTGGAGCAAAAGCGATCGCATACTTTTCAATCAAGAATTGTTTACCATCAAACAGTGCAGCTATTGGGATACTCCGAAGAATTCCGTCTTGAATAAACACTAAAGTTTCAATTTTATTTTTTTCTAAATCGCTAAGAAAAGGATGAATAAACCAGTTATATACTTGTTGCGCTCTGGCTTGATAAGTGTTTTCCAAGTCTGAGCGTTTTTCTAATTTGATGCGTAGGTCATTGATAATATCTCTAACGTCTTGACTTTTAACAGGTATCCAAGAAACTTTTGACTTAATTTTTTGCTCACCATCAGCTAAGGTGAGAATGATTGCAAGGCGTTCTTTTAAAAGAATCGAACTCAAGACGGCAGTGTTTTTCCCCACGAGTGCCACTGGTTTCTGAATAAGTGCTAAATCACAATTATTTCCTAAATAGTTTTGTAGTTCTGCTAACCTCAACTCATCTACTATTGGAAGTACCGATTCCAAATTCTGTTGAATATCTGATGCTTGGACAAGATGATTGGTTTGCTCTAGGCGTAACTCTAGCAGCTCGCGGTAAACTGGTTCAACGTTATCTCGAAAGTCAAACTGTAAATCTCGCTGTTGCAGTCTTAAATCACTACGGATACTTTTGAGGCTGTCAATAGATTTTTCATAAAAATTAATTGCTTCTTTGACTCGACCTGTGGCTCTAGATAAGCGTCCCAGTTGCCATGTCCATAAGTAAAGGTTCTCATCAGCGACAGCGTCAATCAGTGCTTGTTGAGTTAAATTTATAGCTTGTTGATAGTCCTGGTGACATTCATAAGTGTGTCCTAATCGGCCTTTGGCAAAGGATTCTCCCTCCCGATCCTGAATTTTTTGAGTGATTGCCACAGCTTTGTTGAGTAGTTCAACAGACTTAGGCAACGATTCTGACTTTAAGCATTGAGTTGCTAGATCAGTACTGACTGACTCGCTGTTTTGGTTAACGAGTTGTAAAAGATTAGCAAGTTGAATCGCCGTGTATGCTTTATCGCGGGAGTCGGGTAATTGTTCCAATACAACCAGTGCTTGCTGTAGTGTATTGTTAACTATGGCTTTATCCTGACGATGTTGGCGGTGATAAAGCCTAACTAGACCTAGTAGCGATCGCAGTTCATTCACTCTGTCGTTCTGGCTACGAGCTAAATTCAGGCTTTGTTCAAAATACTGTACAGCTTGCCAATCGTGACCAATAGTGTCTTGCTGGAATTTTTGGGCAGCTTCCTTATCGGCTACCTCACGAGCAAATTCGGCACGACGCTCATTGCCCTTAGCTAAACTAGCGTAGGTATTTGCTAAACCATTTAAGGTAGACGCTACATAAATTTGATTATTTATGCGCTTGGCGATTTCATTACTACGTTCAAAATCTTGAATAGCTTGCTCGTACTCGCCTTGGAGACGATGAGCATTTCCCAAACTACCCCAAGCAGCTACTTCGCCTAGTTCATCTGAGTGGTTGCGGGCAATTTCTACTGCACTATCTTGACTACAAGCTGAATTGCTTTGCTTTTGATCGCATAAAATGGTAGCTGCACGCCGGTGCTGTCCCAAGCTACTGTAGAGTTGAGCCTGTTCCGTTAGCATCCGTCCCACCTTGAGCGGCTCGTTTGTCTGACGATAGTAGTCAATAACTTGCTCTAATTGAGCGATCGCTTCAGATATTTGACCTACTTGTTGATATGCTTTGGCAAGGTATGTCCTGATACTTATTTCCTCAGCAGAATGACTGTTACGCTCTTGATAAGAGAAGAGAGCTTTTTGCCAAGACTGAATTGCTCCTTGAATATCACCAGCTTGATAGAGCTTAAGTCCTTGCTGCACTGGTTGCGTTAAAGGCGACGATTTAACTGTTGCTATCTCTGCGATTCCCTTATTCCCAATTGTTAGAGAATGATGCGCCAACCACAAACATAAGGTTAGCGTTGTCAGAAAGAGAACTGCCCAAACGCGACGAATACGGTATGGCAAGCGTTGCATAATAGCACAAAAGAGTACTTTAACAAGTGAATTTTGTTAGTTAATCAGCGATCGCTTTAAGCAATGCACAGCCTTGGTGTTGCGATCGCGCAGAGCATGGCGCCCCAATTGGCGATCGCATAACTAAGTCCAGTATTTCATAAATCCGTAGTTATGCACTGTACAAATAGATAGTAGTATGGATTGTCGCTGCTTATAGAGCAATACGGTTCAGTTAAGGCTAAAACTCTTTGTCAAAGTCAACTTTTTTAACGTAGACGCAAAGCGGCTTGCCGAAGGCTACCGCAGAGGCGCAGAGGAAACAGAGAGAAGAGAAAAAATGCTTAACTGAACTGTATTGGCTTATAGAGTTAAGAAGTTTTCCCTCGCTCCGATTTCTCCAGTTGAAAGCGTAGTTTCCAAAGTTGGAAATGCAGTTTCTGCTAGAGGTTGCAAACCCAATAACAGTTTTTTCCCAACAGCATTTCAATCTCCAGTGGAAGACGATGCTTTTAATACTTATTAAATTAATGCTTTTAATATTTTTTTACTAAAACTTTCCAATTATCTAAATACAAAAATTTTTGCCATTTACTACTTGTTATAGGCCAAGTCAACTCGCAGATAGTGCCTTGTGGAGAGTGAGGAAATCGTCGAAACTTGCCTCTCAGTTGTCGCGCTAAATCTTGAGCTTGGTCTGTTCCTTGTCCCCTACGTTGATAGTTTTTAGATATATTTGCAAATCCATTATCAATTATTTGCAGACAATACTCTTTCGACGATCGCGTACAAACAACATCAAGACGAGTAGCTCCTTGGGAATGTTTACCAACATTACATAAAGCTTCTTGCAAAAAAAGGTATAAGCCTCGCTTTTGATTTGCATTTAAGTTGCATTCTTCTAATGGTTCAAAATTAGGAGGTATAAAACTTTGGATTGTCATAAATCCTTTAAAGTTTCTTCTTAAGGTAATATCGTAGACATAATAAAGCATCTCAGAAATTGGGGTTTGCAAATCGAGTACTTCATTTCCATCTAAATACAGGCTATCATTACGACTAAGCATTTCTTGACTGAGATATTCAGGAATAGTCCGTAACTCTCGATTAAGTTGTTCAAGTTGCGATCGCAATTTTTCAGGCTCTATTTCTTCGTCACCAAGACTTCTCAATATCACAGCCAGGGATTGCAGAGGCCCATTATGGATTGCTTCAAAAGAGCGCTTAAGAGTTAAACTGCGCTGTTCAAGTAACGCTCTTAAATCTCGGTCAAAAAAAAATGTCGTCAGTCCGGCACTGGTAAAAGCTAACAAGGTTGGTACTAAAGGAATCCACCAACCCAGAATCAATCCAACATAACTAATTCCGACGATTTCGATACTACCTATACAAAGGCTCAACAATGTTTTTGCCGGAGATTGCAGGATTAAACCGAGAATGATGCCGATTAAACCCCAAGTTAAAATCCATAAATACTCCCAAATTTCTGACCATACTTTTAACAGTGGTCTTCTATCTAAAACATGACTAATGATTTCACTCGTGGCATGAGCATGAACTTCTACACCATAAATCCATTGGTATTGATCGGAAGACTCGTCAACTCCTAAACCCGTGGTATAGAGTGTATTTTTAACTGCCGAGATGGTAAATCTATCTTTAACACTAGCAGCAGTCATACCAATAATCACGATGCGATCGCGAATCCAGTTAGGATCAATTTTATTATTAAGGACATCCCTTAGAGATATGGTGCGGAAAGGTTGAGGATGAGAGCGAAAGTTCATTAGCACTTGAAAGCCATTGGCATCACTTCCCACATATCCGCCAGAATTGGGGAGAAAGCGGACTAGCTGACTTGAACCGAACTTGATGGGATCGTAAGAGCGATTGCCATGAGTAAACTTTATTTCTTGTTCATGCAAATATAATTGTGCTAAACGTAGAGGTAGAGAGTATTTCAGTTCTCCAGCATAAGTTTTACTTGCCATTAAGCTACGTCGCAGCTTTCCATCCGGATCTACTATTGTATCTGCAAAGCCGACTCGTTCGGGAGGTAACTCCGGCGGTGGTTTAACATTAAAAGATTGCTTCCGATTTAATGCTACTTCAACTCCGATGAGATTTGGATTCTCTTTCCAGACAGGTGCAAGCTCGGCGTCAGCCGAACTACTTTTATCTCTAAAAAGGTCAAGACCGATGACTCTGGGTTTATAGGTATGTAAAATTCTCAACATTTGGGCGATTTCCTGATCTGGTATGGGAAATCTACCTACATAATTGATATCATCTTCATCAATACCTACAATTACCACTCGCGAATCAACGGCTTCATTAGGCCGTAAGCGTAGCAATTGATCGAAAGCCAGCCACTCTTGCGATTGCAACAATCCTGTTGAACGAACAAGAATAATTAATCCTATTACCGAGAGTCCTGGCAGCACTACTTCTCGCCAGGGTTTCAGTTGTTTGTGAACTTTTTTCCATAAATTGCTTTTAGTCGAGAGTGCGAATTTCATCAGTTGATCAATCCGATTTTTCTAGCTGCGATCTCAATTTGAATTCTTAATTCTTTACCAGGTTCGTCATAGACACCCAAAGTATCTTGCAGTCTAATCCAGTAGTTTCGGACAGTGCGATCGCTGACTAGCATTTTATGAGCGATCGCTTTATCTGTTAACCCTTCTTGATATTTAAGCGTCAGTACCTCGATCCATTTTCGGTCAAATTCGGGACGCGATCGCAATTCTGAAGATAAATAAATAGAGCCGCGCAATGCCAAGTCAACGAACTTTAACATTTCCCGGATTGGCAAAGACTTATCCATAGCCGCAAAGCCTCCTTCATAGGCATTAATCATCGGCTTGAGACGCACCAACGGTTTAATATTGGTACTCAGCACCACTAAATTAGGGGCGAGAGGGCTTTCCATCAAAGTTTTAATCAGTTGCATACCAACCTCAATCTTCGCTGGAGCTTGAGGCTTTTCTGGCAAACATAAATCAACAATTAGCAAGTCTGGGTGGTGATGTTCAAATTGCTGATATGCAGTCTGAGCATCCTGAATTGCAAAGATTTCTGCTTCTGGATATTTTTCTTTAAGCGCTGGTATTGTACCTTGAAGAATAGCTTCATGGTCATCAACAACTAAAAATTTTTGTAAACTTTGCTTTAGTTCTCCACTCATAACTGGTGTAATTTTCAATATATTTAAGCTAGCAAAGCTATAAGGGGTCTAACTTTCTATGGCTAGATATCTAACTTGCCATTTAAGTAAAACTTCTCCTTCAAGACTAGGATAAAATAATCAACTGGTTGCGTGTTGCAATTTGAGGAATTTAGTTTTCCAAGATTGGAAGAACAGCACTTTAGTTAAGAAACATGACAAGTTGTCAAACTTGATGGCGTAGTATGAATACTGGTTGTAAAGAGTCTATAAGTCTGGTGAAAGCTAAATTCAGGTATTATCAAAGCTGGGAATCGCTGCTATTTGGTTCTAAAACGAGAACTATAACGGGATGCTGTGCGATGGACTACGCCGTGCCTTTGGCGATCGCCATTTTTGTCATGACTAATCCCGTCCGCGCCCAAATTGTTCCCGATAACACACTTCCAGTCAATTCCAGCGTTGCACCAGGATGCATAACTTGCACAATTGAAGGTGGAACGGTTCAAGGTAGCAACTTATTCCACAGTTTTAGCGAGTTTTCTGTACATACAGATGGGGAGGCATTTTTCAATAATGGGACGCAGATTCAGAACATCGTGACTCGCGTTACAGGAAAATCAGCCTCAAATATTAATGGGTTGATTCACGCAAATGGCATTGCAAATTTATTTTTAATCAATCCATATGGAATTATTTTTAATTCCAATGCCTCGCTTAATATTGGCGGTTCGTTTATTGCAAGTACAGCTAATAGTCTTAATTTTAATGATGGTATTAAGTTCAGTGCTATAAATTCTCAAACTCCACCTTTGCTGACTATCAATGTACCCATTGGCTTACAATTTGGAACGAACCCGGCAAATATTCAGGTACAGGGTTCTGTTTAGAAGTTAATCCTGGTCAAACCTTAGCACTTGTAGGCGGTAATATACAGCTTAACGGTGGTCAACTCCTAGCTTGAGGTGGAAATGTGGAGTTGGGAGGTATGGCAGGTGGTACTGTAGGGCTGAATGTTAACAGTAGTAGCTTACTGTTGAGCTTTCCTGATGACATTCAAGGAGCCGATGTATCTCTCAACAACGGTACTGAGGTGAATGTGCGTGCAGATGGCGGTGGCAACATTACTATCAATGCCCAAAATTTGAGCATAGATGGAGAGAGTAAACTACAGGCAGGGATAGCGGATAATCTGCGATCGCTCGATCCAAAGACTGAAGATATTGATATTAATGCTACTGCTACAGTAGACCTCAATAACAGCCCTATTGCTAATTTGATTGTAGTGGAAGCCGTAGGCAAAGAAGGTGATATCAACATTACTCCTGAGTCAGTTTCCTTTGAGGGGCAGGGAAATATCAATTTGCGATCGCGCGATTTTTTACTCCTACGCCGAGGTAGCAGTATCACTAGACACATTAAG
>NZ_JADEXF010000150.1 GCF_015207245.1 Nostoc cf. edaphicum LEGE 07299 | reverse complement strand
TTTTTAGCTGACGATGACCAGCAAAGTAACCAATATAAGAATGTTCTAAATACTACAAGTAAACTTAAAGAGCGGAGGAAAAGCGATCGTAGCAAATGTAGTTTCGGGGATAGCGACTTGCGCTCTTGTGCTTTGAGGTTGGCTCAACAAGAAGATTATACCGAAGCGATCGCACTTTTAACCCAACTAATCTGCCGCCACCCCCACAATGCCGTTGATTACAACAACCGGGGACTAATTTATTTTCAAAGTGGTGAAAGGCTAAAAGCGCTTTCCGACTACAACACCGCCCTTAAACTTAATCCCTATTTGGCTAGTGCTTATAATAATCGGGCAAATTACTACGCGGCTTGTGGAGAATTAGCAGTAGCACTTGCCGACTACGATCAAGCAATTGATTTGAAACCTCACCATGTCCGAGCGTGGATCAACCGAGGCATTACCTGGCGTGATTTGGGGCAATACGAGGTGGCAATTGAGAATTTTGAGGTAGCACTGCTTTTCGGTCAACTAGAGGGTCATATTTGGGCTGAACGCGGCAGGACTTACCATCTTTGGGGCGATTGGAATTGTGCGATCGCTGATTATCGTCGTGCCCTTACTCAACTACCCTCTCTCGACAACGATAAGGATATTACTGGTTGTCGCTTGCGTTTACAACTCGAAAATTGGCTAGACGAGTTACTATCTCAATCAGCGTCCTAATTGGTAGATTAGTTCTTCTGGGAGATTCAAAATTCAAAATAATTGATTAATTTTGAACTACAGTTTAGTGACGCTGTATAGCTAATGACTAATAGATGATAACTACATAGCTATTCAAAAATTAGCTATTAACCATTACTTGTTAGCAATAATATAAATTAACACCCAGTTTATACGTAGCCTGAATCACAATAAACCTAAATAATCCCAAATTCGCCACTTGTCTTAGGGTGACGGCTCTCTTTGCTCATCTTCTCGGCGATCTTGATTCATCAACACGATCTGACGTTGGTTGGGATCGAAGCGGTATCCTTGGCGTTGTCTAATAATTTTAGCTTCTTGCGGATCAAAGTTACGGCTAAATTCCGCCTGTAAACCATTGACATGTCCTTCCATCAGCTTGACTTCAGTACTAATTTCGCGCAACTTTTCTTGCTGTAACCAATGATAAGGCAAGAGTTGTGTTAAAGCAGATGCTGCAACAGCTGTAATCACAAGATTGACCGCTATTTTGGCTGTGCTTTCCAGTGCCATCACCTTGTAAGAACGTTGACGAAGATGCCGCTTTGGTCGAGGAGTGACACGGCGTTTTTGTATAGGTTGTGATGGTGGTCTAGATGGTTGAATCGCGTTCATGATGCTAAAAGATAACCTCGCTTAGTGAAGGGAAGTACTATCAAGAGTGCTGAGTTATGAGTGCTGAGTGAAATTTCTAACTCAGCACGGGCTAAACGCCCCGCGACCGCTAACAGCACTCGATACTCGGAGCTGAATTAGCACTCAGCACTCCTGAATGCTTGATTTAGCTGTCATATTACTTCATTTTTTTGAAATAGCTACAAGTGTTGCACTAGTTAAAAAATAACCTGGCTTACGTAAGTGCAAGGTTTCTAGGTACTTATGACATAAAGCCATAAAGTCTGGAAATTGCACCCCGTACTGCCAGGATTATTAGCTTTTCAACTGTGTCACATCGGAGCCTTATTTGTAAAGTTCTGTGGCTAATCGCCAAGCTAGAACTCCGGGGATCAAGGCCACAACTAGAGCGATGTAGACTTGAGTATCTGAAATGGAAGATATCTGAGCGATGTACAGAGTATCTAAGATAGGCATGGCTGAAAACCTCCTAACCTGAATAGATTTTGAACAGTTCGTTTACTACTTTTCCTTGTTTTGCCAAGATTGTGGAATATCTTGTTACAAGATGCAACAAAAGCAGTTATTAGTCAGTAGTTTTTAATGATTGTTTATTAAAAAAATTCATAAAACTATGGATTTCTATTTGGGTATCGACTTTGGCACCTCTGGCGCACGCGGTATGGTGGTTGATGAGGAAGCTAGCATCCAGGCACAGGTGCGATATCCCTTCCAGGACTCACCAGCCGCCGTTACGCCCAAAATTTGGCAAGAGGCTTTGTTTGTGCTGGTGCAACAAATACCTGATCAATTGCGGCGAGAAATTAAAGCGATCGCAATTAATGGTACTTCTTCCACTGTATTGCTGGTCGATGCTGCGGGCAATCCAACAGATGCACCATTGCTGTATAACGATGCGCGGGGATCATTGGTGCTAGAGCATTTGAGGAGTATCGCACCCCCCAATCATACCGTGTTGAGTGCCACCTCCAGCCTAGCCAAACTTTTGTGGATGAGGCAACAACCCTCTTTTAGTGAAGCTAGATATTTCCTGCATCAAGCAGATTGGCTAGCGTTTCTCCTACATGGACAGTTGGGAATTAGCGATTACCATAATGCTTTAAAGCTGGGTTATGACGTAGAAGAGTTGAAATACCCAGAATGGCTAGAAAAACTACAAATACCGATTCAGCTACCCAAAGTTTTACCTCCTGGTACTCCGATTGCCCAATTGCGTCCTGAGATTGCGGATAAGTTCGGTTTCCGCCGTGATTGTCTGGTGTGTGCAGGTACAACTGATAGTATTGCTGCTTTTCTTGCTAGTGGGGCAAAATTACCTGGTGAAGCCGTGACTTCCCTTGGTTCAACGTTGGTACTAAAGTTGTTAAGTCGTACTCGTGTAGAAGATGCCAGATATGGAATTTACAGCCATCGGTTGGGTGATTTATGGCTAACTGGTGGTGCTTCTAATACTGGAGGTGCAGTACTAAAGCAATTTTTCACAAACACTGAGTTAGAAAGCCTTAGCCGCGAGATTGATGCATCAAAAGCTAGCGAGTTAGATTATTACCCATTGTTGAAGGTAGGCGATCGCTTTCCGATTAACGATCCCAATTTACCGCCACGTTTGTCACCACGCCCAGATAATCCAGTGGAATTTTTGCATGGGTTGTTAGAAAGTATTGCCCGTATAGAAGCGCGAGGGTATGAATTATTACAGCAAATGGGCGCAGACAAATTGAGCCGTGTTTATACTGCTGGCGGTGGCGCGGCGAATGATACTTGGACTGCGATTAGGGCGCGTCATTTGCAGGTTCCTGTAGTCGCGTCAGTGTACACAGAAGCAGCTTATGGAACGGCGCTGTTGGCGATGGGAGGCGGAATTAAGGGTGAACAAGAGTAATTGTGTAACAATCTTTTCGTAGGTATTTCGTAAATCAGTATCTATCCCAGTGACAATCTACATATCTCGGCCGATACTGGGATTATTAGATACCGGACTATAGATTCCAGGTTCATGATCTGGGCAGCTATTCGGGGATGGGTGCTTCGCAACAAGCGAATGTCATCTGTCCCCTTTATTAATTATTGGTGTGGGTTTTAACTAATACAGCACAGGGTAAATCTAGTGATTATCTCAATTAGAGACTATTAATAAAGTAAATCTTTACTGACTAAGCGACGTAGCGTAATGCGAGTCATCACCAAACACCTCGCGCCGTGGAAGCCCCTGGCTTCAGACATGGGGGTAAGGCGCAGGCGAATAAATTCGCCGTCTTAGAATCCATAAGAATATCCATACTTTTTATGAGTTGCTGAGAAATATTGAAACTCATCGCTGTCTTTTCGATAGTTATTTTTAAGTTACTTGCAATAGCCTGAAAGTATTCGGCATTCAATAGGCTAGCAAATAGCCACTCCACAATTAAAAAAATATGTATTTATACGTAGTTTATTAGTTAGCTTAAGCTAACTAATAAACTATTTTATTTTCATACAAAGTTCATTTTTAAGTACATCTACTGTTATTTAGCGAAACTTTGTCTAGTTATTATGTAGCCAATTAAACTAATAAGTTAAGTCAAGTTTAAAAACTAAACTCCAGTATCAAAAAACCTTAGCTATAAACCAGCCAGAGGTAGGGCTGCTCATTGTGAGCCGCGACTTTTGGTTGGGCTGATGCAAACTGCGTTAGAGCTTTTAAACTATTGATTTAAAAAGAACAGAGATGGCTAAAAACGAGCCAGAGACAGAGAATATTGTCCGAAATGAATTACGTGAACTTGGCTACTACAGTGCGGATAATTCAATTCAAGTCGAAGAGCAAAAAAGCAATATTGAATCTATCAAAAAACTTTTGAAATCTGGCAGTAAGTCAGGTAAAGGTGGTAGTGGTTCTCCTGAATTTATAATTACATCACCAACTGACCCTGATTTTGTAATTATCGTGGAGTGTAAGGCTGATTCCAAGAATCACAGTAGTAAAGAAGCCAAAGATTTATTAAATGAAAAAGATATAGAGGAAACAGAAGAACAATACGCCAAGCGTACTCAACGCTATGCTGTAGATGGTATATTGCACTATGCAAAATACCTGTCAAGAGAATACAACGTGATAAGTATTGCAGTAAGCGGCAATACAGATACCACGGTTAATATATCGACTTTTCTTAATTTTAAAGGAAACCAAAAAAGCAAAATATTGCAATCTCGTGATGGGCATATTTTTAATAAATTAATCCCTTGGAAAGACTATATTGAACACGCAACCTATGACCCCTTGCTTCAACGAATGCGCTTCGATGAGCTTATGGATTTTGCTCGTGATTTGCATGATTTTATGAGAGATCATGCAAAGCTTACTGAAAGCGAAAAACCTCAAGAACATAATTTTATACCTGAATTATTTGATTCACAAAGAAAATGGGATTATTTTGCTTTTTCGAGTATATTTGAATTAAAAAAAGGGAAACGTCTGACTAAATCAAATATGACAGAAGGTGAAACTCCTTTTATTGGTGCAATTGATAAGAATAATGGTATATCAGGCTATGTTGGGCAATCTCCTATACACGAAGGAAATACCATTAGTGTGAACTATAACGGCTCTGTAGCAGAAGCTTTCTACCAACCCAAGCCATTTTGGGCTTCAGATGATGTGAATGTCCTATACCCAAAATTTGAGCTAACACCTGCTATTGCCATGTTTCTGATTACTATTATTAAGAATGAAAAGTATCGGTATAACTATGGTAGAAAATGGCATTTAGAACGTATGAAACAATCTCAAATTTTGCTTCCTATTACACTAAACAGTGAACCTGATTGGGACTTTATGGAAGAATACATAAATTCACTGCCATTTAGCTCACAACTGTGTGCATAAATTTTTTAAGCGTTATAGCCAAAATCAACTTCGTGGGATTGTGGGCTGAAAGTCACCGGATGCTGGAAAAACTTCGGGTATTTTGTAGATGCAGATGAATGCCTTCGGCAGTACACGGAGACAAAAAAGTGCAAATCACTAAGCGCAACGTTGAGTTAAGAGTAGATGGCAGCTTAATGCGTGTTTATGTAGCAGCTCCCAAAGCAGCAGGAAAATACCCTGGTATTGTCTTCTACAGTGATATTTATCAGTTAGGTGATGCAATGATTCGTCTAGCTAACTACTTAGCAGGATACGGCTATGTAGTAGCAGCCCCAGAAATTTTTCACCGAATTGAGCCAATTGGTTTAGCAATTGAGCCAGACGATCTGGGACGGATGCGGGGAAATGACGATGCGCGTCGAACCTCGGTAGCTGAATATGATGCTGATTGCCTTGCTGTGATTGAATTCCTGAAAACAGAGAGTGCGGTTTCTCCAAATCAAATAGGCACTCTCGGCTTTTGTATTGGTGGACATTTAGCTTTCCGCGCTGCATTTCAAAGCGAAATTCGGGCTTGTGTCTGCTGTTACCCTACTGGGATTCCCAGTGGTAAACTGGGTAAAGAGGTAGCCGATACAATCCACAGGGTAAGTGAAATCAAAGGCGAGATGCTAATGGTATTCGGTACTCTTGACCCTCATATACCAGATAGCGATCGCCAAACCATAATAAAAGCAATTGAGAATGCTAACATCCCTCACCAAGTTTTTTTGTATGAAGCAGAACATACATTCATGCGCGACGACGGTTATCGTTATGATTCTAGTGCTACCACCGCAGCTTGGTCTGAAATAGTAACTTTTTTGGGGCGCATATTCGCAGAGTGAAAACTTATATTATTGCTTTCTTCGCGTCAATTTTGAGTTGTCTGTAACGCTAATAACCCAGCACCATAAGCAGGTTCATACCTCGGAAAAATCACTTTTACATTAGGAAACTTCTTAACAATTGATGCTGCAAATCTTTCATGGATCTTGCATCTACCTTGCCATACACTTCCCGTTGTGACTACTTCTAAAACTGAGTCAGCGCTAAAAATTGCATCCATTACTGTAGATGTGGCTTTTACTAACTCTTTTACAGCATCATCAATTATCATATTCGCTACTATATCACCTGATGCGGCTGCAAAATCTACAATTGGTGCTAAAGCAGCTATCTGTTTAACTCCCCATTGTTGCCGATATATTACTTCTATTAAATCTTCTATACTTTTCAAATCAAGATGCTGTTTGAAATCCTCTATTAAACTCGTTGATATTTCCCGTCCATCATAAGATTTTAATGCTGCGTTCATGCCTGCGATCGCAATTTTATAAGCGCTACCTTCATCTCCTAAAATATATCCCCAGCCGTCGACTCGTTTAGTATTTCCTTCATTATTTCGTCCGAAAACTATCGAACCAGTACCGGCTGCAACCACAATTCCTACAGGCTGACCAATTCCACCAACTAAAGCAATCAAAGCATCGTTACAAATTACAATATTGGCTGGCTGTAATGCCCAAGTAATAGGCAATTTATTATTCTGTAACTCTTTAACTAAACCTTTCACTACTTCGATATCTGTTGCACGACCTACACCTGCTAAACCCAAACATATCGCATCAATATTCACAGAATTTGTAATTATTGCTGCCTCAACCGCATTTTTAATTGCAGATTGAATAGATTGTAGAGTGGCTTCGATACCTATACTCTGATAATTAGATGGGCCTGCTTCAGCACGACCTAGCACTAGATGCAAATCATCCATCAAGACACAAACAGTCTTGCTACCCCCGCCATCTATTCCTAAAACATAACTCATGGATTGCAGTAACTTAATTATTGGTGCTTTGGTTCTTCTTTTAAAGGAATAAAAAATAAAGCAATCATTCCAGGAATAGTCAGCAAACAAACCAAGACAAAAAATAATGGATAGCCAAGTACTTTTTGCAGATAACCGCTAACTAATCCGGGTAACATCATTCCTAAAGCCATAAAGCCGGTAGAGATAGCAAAATGAGAAGTTTTATATTCACCTTGACAAATATACATTAAATAAACACTAAAAGCTGTAAATCCAAAACCATAGCCAAATTGCTCCAAGGAAACCAAGGGATAGACTAATGTTAGTGAAGGCTTAGTG
>NZ_JADEXF010000149.1 GCF_015207245.1 Nostoc cf. edaphicum LEGE 07299 | reverse complement strand
GTAATAAAATCAGCTAAACGTTCTTTGACAACTTCCTCACCCAACTTCCCTTTGAGATAGCTAAGAAAAACATCACGCACTGGTAAAACACGCTTATATTTTTCAGCCATCTGCCAGCAAAATTCCCGTAGTGCCTTTAATCTCTCTCCAGAAATTATAGCTAATTCACTATATTGACCTTCTGTTTCACAATGAAGCAGACAACCAGATGCTAACCTTTTAATAAAATCAGACTGTAGCGATCGCAGTAGTGTAATCCAGTCCATTGATATTTCTGCGAATCTTTTGATGAGATTATTCTATTAAAATATCTAGTTGGCGTAAACCTTTTAATTAGCTTGGGTGATATTCCCAAAAATTGGTTACTATTTTGTAACAATTATTCATTTAAATTAATATATGACAATGGGCTGATGATACTTGCCGTTGGACATTGGCGTAATTTACATTAGTTTTGAAACTGCGGCCATGTTTGATTATGCCAGAGTTTTGAAAAGTTGGGAGAGTGCGATCGCTGGGAATAATACATGAAATATTAATTAGCTAACCACCAAGATCGCAAATGACCCAAAATCAAAACCCCAAGCCTTTCACCGACTCCAGTCCCCCCTCCTCGCTTGCGGGGAGGGGGTTAGGGGTAGGGTTCTTATACCTTATTCAACCGAGAACCGCTATATTATTTGTCGTTTTAACTAAATTATTATCCTTTAGCGAAAATAGCTTTTATTGTTCGAGCATTTGGAAGAATCGGGTAAAGTAATCTGGAAAAGTCTTCGCTGTGCAACCAGGATCTTTAATTACAATCCCTGGAACCTTCAAGCCAGTGACAGCAAAAGCCATCGCCATTCGATGATCGTGATAGGTTTCAATCGCTGCTGGGGTAATGGGGCCAGGCTCAATTTTCAGTCTATCTGCGAATTCTTCAACTTGAACTCCTAGCCGACGTAACTCTGTAACAACAGCTTTAATTCGGTCAGTTTCCTTATATCGAATATGTTCCACGTTCCGAATGGTAATCGGTGAACTAGCAAAGGGTGCGATCGCTCCTAATGTTTGCACTAGATCCGATATATCATTCATATCAATGTCGATGCCTTGCAATTGCTTCGGCCCCGTCACTTCGGTGTAATCATCCGCATCCTTAATTTGGCAACCCATTTGTTCTAAAACATTCAGCCAAAGAATATCACCCTGACAAGATTGTTTGGTCAAATGTTTTACCCGCACCCGTCCACCCGTGACAGCGGCGGCGGCAAAAAAGTAAGAAGCATTTGACGCATCGGGTTCTACTGTGTAATGTCGAGCTTGATAACGTTGACCTGCTTTAATCTGAAACTTATTATCGCCAATTTGAATCACCTCCACGCCAAAATCTGCCATCAGACGACAGGTCATTTTGACGTAAGACTGAGAAACCAGCGTACCTTCAACCTCAACAATTGTGTCTTGTTGAGCATAAGGCGCAATCATCAGTAATGCCGAAAGTTGCTGACTTGTTTGGTTCGCTTTCACCCGAAAATTTCCGCCAGCGAATCCCTGGCTATAGACGGTGTAGGGCATAAACCCTGAGTTTCCTTCAAAGTTAATGGTTGCTCCACCCGTTTGCAGCACCGTCAACAAGTCGCCCATCGGTCGTTCTCGCATCCGGGGAACCCCATCTAGGCGATATTCGCCATTTCCCAGTGCTACCAGCGCCGAAATAAACCGTGCTGCTGTACCTGCCAAACCCACAAATAAATCTGCCTGTTTAGCTGGAATTTCGCCTCCCCTTCCCGCCACTTGAATTTGTGCCAGTTGAGGATTCAAAGTAATGGGAATGCCCAATTGCTCTACGCATTTAGCAAAATACTCGCTGTCTTCACTAAATAAGGCATTTTCTAAAATGGAGTCACCTTGCGCCAAAGCTGCGACAAGCAACGCCCGATTGGTAAGACTTTTAGAACCAGGAATTTCTACCGTGGCATCCACTGGCCGATCTAGAGCAGGAATTGCAATGGTATCCACTTTAAACCTCTACGTAGGCGGTTAGCTACAACTTTATAATATTCCCATATCTTGAGCAAAAGGAGCAGGGGAAGAGGGAGTGTGAGTTACAAGTAAAGTAGTGAGAAATGAGATTTTAAAACTTATAATTTATAACTCGCCTATAACTCAGCAATGGCTCAAAGCCAGCTATCCGCTAACAGGACTCTAGAAAGATGCAATTTATCGATCAAGCAAAAATTGAAGTTGAAGCTGGTAAAGGCGGCGATGGTATTGTCGCTTTCCGGCGAGAGAAATACGTGCCGACTGGCGGCCCCTCTGGTGGTAATGGGGGACGAGGTGGTTCGGTATTTTTCGTTGCCGAAGAAAACCTACAAACTTTGTTGGACTTCAGATACAACCATCGCTTTCAGGCAGAAAAGGGTACTCGTGGCGGGCCAAATAACTGCACTGGGGCAGCAGGAAAGGATTTAATTATCGAAGTTCCCTGCGGTACAACCATTTATGATGCTGAAACTGGCGAATTGCTGGGAGATTTAATTGAACCTAAGCAGACTTTGCGAATTGCCCAAGGTGGTAAAGGCGGACTGGGAAATCAGCATTTCTTGAGCAACCGTAACCGCGCCCCAGAATATGCCCTCCCAGGATTACCAGGAGAAATAAAGCAGCTGCGCCTAGAGTTGAAACTTTTGGCAGAAGTGGGGATTATTGGCTTACCAAATGCTGGTAAATCCACTTTAATTTCATCTTTATCTGCTGCACGTCCGAAAATCGCAGACTACCCCTTCACTACCCTCATCCCAAATTTGGGTGTAGTGCGGAAACCTACAGGTGATGGTACTGTTTTCGCCGACATTCCCGGACTAATTGAGGGCGCGTCTCAAGGTGCAGGACTGGGACACGATTTCTTACGCCATATTGAGCGCACGCGAGTGTTACTTCACTTAATTGATGCCACTAGTGATGATGTGGTTAGAGACTACAACACAATTAAGGAAGAATTACAAGCTTATGGACGGGGTTTAGCAGAACGCCCGCAAATTTTGGCGCTGAATAAAATTGATGCAGTCGATCGCGAAACTGTCGATTTGGAGGCGTTAGCCACCCAGCTGAATCATCTCTCCTACGCCCCGGTTTTTGTGATTTCAGCAGTTACTCGCACCGGGTTAGAGCCGATGTTACAAGAAATCTGGAGAATTCTCGACCAAATGAAGGTTCCTGAAGAAGTGGAGGCATTTAGATAATTTGTAATTTGTAATTCGTAATTCGTAATTACTACTTTTAGAGGGAAAGTAGCTATTGGCAGCAGAAATGCTTTTTTTTACTCACGGGATCGAGTTTTTAAAATTACGAATTACGTAGCTTACTTCTCGCCATAGGCGAGTATTATCAATTACGAATTATGTTGATGTACTCTGGATCAGGGGAATTTTAATCACAAACTCAGCGCCTTGTCCTAGCTGCGAAAAACATTCTAAGGAACCGCCATGTCTTTCTGTAATGATTTGGTAGCTAATGGCAAGACCCATTCCTGTACCTTGACCGATGGGCTTGGTGGTAAAGAAGGGATCAAATAGTTGTTTTTTAACATCTTCTGGTATTCCCAATCCAGTGTCGCTAATCTTAATTGTTACCTGATTTGGCTCCTGTAGTTTGGTGCGAATGCAAATTATCGGAGAAGTCATTAGTCCTTTGTAATTTGTCCTTTGTTTAGAGTTGTTTCCTAATGACATAGGCGCTTCGCCTTCCCGCAGGGTATGACAAATGACAAATGACTCTTCAAGTGCATCGATCGCATTTGACAAAATATTCATGAATACTTGATTTAGCTGCCCAGCGTAACATTCAACCAGCGGTAGTTTGCCGTATTCTTTGATTATTTCAATTGTCGGGCGTTGGTCATTATCCTTGAGGCGACTTTGCAAAATCATCAGAGTACTGTCGATTCCCTCATGAATATCAACAGCTTTCATTTCAGCTTCATCCAAGCGTGAAAACGTTCGCAGGGAAAGCACAATCTCACGAATCCGGTCTGCCCCAACTTTCATTGAATTGATTATTTGTGGTAAATCTGATTTCAAAAAATCTAGTTCGATTTGGTCTGCAAAATCCTGAATTTCTAGCACAGGTTCGGGATAATTATTTTGGTAAAGTTGCAACAGTGAAAGTAAATCTTGGGTGTATTCCTTGGCAGGAGTGAGGTTGCCATAGATAAAATTGACTGGGTTGTTGATTTCGTGTGCCACTCCTGCAACTAGTTGACCCAAACTGGACATCTTTTCAGTTTGAATTAAGTGAGTTTGGGTGTTTTGAAGTTCGCAAAGTGCAACTTTAAGTTCTTGGGCTTGTTGTCTGAGTTGCGCTTCCGACTTTAGCAGGGCTTCCTTGGCTTGTTTGCGTTCTGTGATGTCTCTAACAACAGCTACCCGACAGAAAGGCTCTCCTGTTTCAGGATGTTTAACCATAAACAGGCTGCAATCAGTAGGAATTTCTATGCCCGTTTGAAAATGCCGATGGCGAAACTCGCCTTGCCAGAAACCATGTTGAGACATTAAAGGAATAATTTGTTGCTGAAACTCTGCAAAAGCTTCTGGTGAATAAAAATCAACCAAGAATTTGGTTTTGGCTGCTTCCAGGCTACTAAGTCCCACCATTTTGAGTCCGGCGGGGTTCACATAGAGAACTTGCCCTTCCATTGAAGCAATGCCAATAAAGTCGCTGCTGTTTTCAATCAATGCTACAAATTTTTGCTGTTCCTCTTCAGCTCGTTTGCGTTCTGTGATATCTAACACCATTGAGGCAACGCCAATCACCTGACCATCAGGAGCCACTAATGGGTTGTTATACCACTCACAGACCATCGTCCTACCATCTTTAGTGACGTTCTCGTTAACACTAAAACCTCCTCCACGTTGTGTTAACAGGGCAGTGATAATTTCATTTACTTGTTTTTTGATGTTTTCAGGTATTACGATATCAAAATGTTTCCCCAGCATTTCCTCTGCGGTGTACCCAAAGATTCTTTCTGCTGCCCGATTCCATGTCTGAACCTCAAAGTTGGTATTCCATTCAATAATGGCTAAAGGTGTTTGTTCAATCAGCAACGCCAGTCTTTGCTTTGAAGCCCTGAGTTCTGCCTCTGCTTGCTTGTATTCAGTAATGTCGCGATAATACCAAATCCTACCGTAATAGTCTTCTACAAGTGATGTCCGATCGCAAGCCCCTAGCTGTTTACGCACGGGTGCAGAATAACGCTCAAAAATCTTTCCAGACTTGAGGAAAATTTCATCACGGCTGCTTTCTTCTGGATGCTGGTAAAGATACTCCACCTTAGCTACAAACTCGTCTGGATTTACTAGTTGGTTTAGTACCCATTCCACGAGTTGGCGATCGCTCCCTGCTTGGAGCAGTGCCGCAGGAATTTGCCATAATTGAGAGAATTTCTGATTAAATGATGTAACTGTAAGATTTTCATCTACAATTAGAATCCCATAGATGGAAGCTTCTTGTTGAGCTTGGAGTACAGCATTAATACGGTGTAGGTCTTTCTCTGCTTGCTGGCGTAAGCGAAGCTCGTCGTAGACATCGCGCAGTGCAGCTTGCTGTTCGCTGATGTCGCCAAGCAACCAACGCCAGCCGACCTGCTGACCCTGTGCATACATCGCAACCATTTTGATCCGAGCCGGAAAGGCTGTACCTCTTCGTGGCTGTAGATCGATTTCCCAATCCTGCACTTGCTGCAAACTTGCCAGTTGGTTCATGAAGGTTTGGCGGCCTGATTCAGCAATAAACAGGATGAATGGTTTACCTACCAGAAATTTTTGTCTCACAGATAGTAAGGCTGCGGCTACATAGTTAGCCTCTTTGATGATGCCGGCTACATCAGTCACCAAGTAAGCATCTGGGGCGAGATCGAACAAATCCTGGTAACGCTGATGCTCTAATTCAGCCGTTTCACGAGCGATCGCTAATTCTTTGTTTTGTTGGCGCAGTTCTTCTTCAACTACTTGGAGTTCTTCTAGGGTTTCCCGAAGTGCCTCGCAGGTTTTCATAAGATCGGTAGTATCAGCAACTCTGCCAGCCACACTCAGAACTTTCCCCGCTTCATTCTGTAAAATGATGTCTCTAATACTACCTACCAAAAATTTATTACCAGTCTCATCCTCAAAGCAAGACTTTTTTGTAGAGATGAGATGGGTTATACCCTGAGCATCAGTAAAAATATCCTGGTTCTCATTAGTAATATTTGTGGTGAAAACTAATTCATCTTTTTCCCGCAACACATCAGCTTCTGCTTGCAGAAAAAAATCATAGTCTGACTTACCAATTAATTCTTCTCGGCTATGACCGACAAAATCACAGTAGCGATCGTTAACTAATACCCAGCGATGTTGACGGTCTTTGACAAAAATTGGGTCAGATATACTGTTGAGCGTCTGATGCAGAAATGCCAAGGAGAAGTTTTGCTGCGTATTTTGTTTTGCCGCGTGGTTATCTAAGAAACTAGGATGGTTCATACCTGAATTTATCTCTAAAGTTTAGCTAAACAGCTTTTGTTTAGTTCCCTGTGTGTCAGCATGAGCAGTAATTTATTATTCCCAGAGTCACTACAGACGCAACAAGGAATTGGGGATTGAGAGGATTGTCTTCTCTGCGGGAACAAAGAGATTAGGTTAGGTTCGGCGATGCCTGCGGCGAGCTACGCCAACGCATTTATCAAATGTGGCGCGGCTTTTTTGAATAGCATAATTGATACGAAACCTTAAAAGCTTTACTTGCTAGTAAAAAAATGTGTCCTTGCCAAGCTGAAAATGGGCAAGCAGCCTCCATCTGGCAAGACAATCAATGCATTCGGGAACTTCAAAAACTTCCAAATGGCAGTTTTAATGGTAAATTGAAGTATTAAGAAATAATTAAGTTTTGTTGACTCATCTATCCAAGAGTAGAAGTTAAGAAGCTTAAAAACGTATATTTTTTAAAATTGTAAACTCATTTAGATACTTCAGATTTGAAGTTTCAACAATCTTTTACTGATGCAACAAAAATTTCCACTGACGGTCGAGGAAAAACAAAAATTATTTCATACACAATTAGTCAAATTCGGTGTGGAATATGAAAAAGCAAGAAAAGCATCTGAGATTTTAGCGCTACAGAAGCCTGATGAAGCTTTGACACAAGAAGAGATACAGCTTACTAAAGAAGTTTGTAAAAAATGGTTAGCACAGCATAAACGTTTCAAAGGCTTGATGTCTTTGTTAGAGACAGACCCTAGTTTATTGAGAGACGAAGCGTGAGAGACTTTGGGTAAAGAGTCGAATGGCACGCTTGTAAAGGGAAAATCGTTGAGGCAGCAGGGGTGCAGAGGAGCAGAGGAGCAGGGGAGAAAGAAGAAGTTTTATGTATTGCGTTCGGATATTCAGAAAT
>NZ_JADEXF010000148.1 GCF_015207245.1 Nostoc cf. edaphicum LEGE 07299 | reverse complement strand
ACTCAATCTTGGGTTGAGATAATTCTGTTTCTTTCTAGTAGTGAAAGAAATGCTTTTTATAGTTTTTTTGAATTATTTGAAAAGTTCATAAAGCAGAAAACCAATTCAAAAATGCAAAAAAATAAAGACAATTTAAGGCTTCGTCAGGATTTGATGTTTCCTCGGTTTGATATTTACAAGGAGATTCTAGGCGCTATAAAGAAAAGACCAGGAATGTATTTAGGAGCTAGTCCAATCACTGAACTAGATATGCGTTTGCGAGGATATAGTCTGGCTCGAAGAGAAGTTGGTGTAGCTCCAACTGAGCCAGAAAGGGAATTTGAAGGTTTTCAATCATGGATTGAAGATAAATATGGAATTAACTCAGGTCAGTCATGGTCTAAAATAATTCTTTTCTATTCTGTAGATGAGCATGAGGCACTACAGAAATTTTTTGAATTATTTGAAGAATATTTGAATAGAAATAAGAGTTTAGAAATAGATGAAAATAGCGAGTTAAACAGAAAGTATTAAGGTGCGTTAGCCTACGGCATAACACACCCTACTTTTTTTGGGTTATTTTACCAATGCCCTAATTTAAAAAGGTGGTAATTCTTTAAGAATTGTGAACCGGATATGATTTATCGCCAAATCACCGATAGGAATATCTTCTTTGGTTAGCCGTTCACCTTGACTTGTCACCGTTTCAAAGGTGATACCTTTACCAATTTCAATGTGATACCAGCATAAGCCCATAAAAAAGCGCGTCGGATAAGGCCCACCTTCACCTATATCGTCAGGATTTGATTCCATTGGCAACCAGCCAAAATTCGGGACGTAGAATTCTAGCCAAACATGATTAAAGTCGGGTTGTAGCGGTACTCCTACAAAGTCACTATGGGGAGGACATTTGTACCTGCCTACAGTACGGCAGGGGATGCCATTTAAACGAGATAGGGCAAGTAAAACGCCGACATATTCGCCACAAGAACCAACACCCCGCTCTAAAACCGTATCTGGTGTATCAATGTAAGGTTTAATACCGTAGGATAACTCATCATAAACATAGTTGCGGATGCTGTGCATTTTCCGTAGCACATTGGTTTCAGAACCAATCGCTTCTCTGGCGGCACGGCGAACAATGGTAGTATCCATTGCTAAATCGTCGTCGTCCACTAGGTAGCGTGTTTGTAATTCTGGGGACAGTTCGGGTATATTCTCCACATCTCTGGGTGTGATGCGATATTTAATTCCTCGAACTTCCAAAAGTGCTTTCCAGCCAAAGATATGCCGTTCGCCTGGGGCAAGAGAATCAAATTTAAAGACTGCTACACGTTGCCCCTCTATCACTTCTTCGGTGAACGGTATACCAATGGGTTCAACGTGTTTCACCTTTTGACGCTCAGTTTCCGATGGTAGGGCGATGCGCCATTCCACATCGGGTAAATAAACTTCGTCTAGAGGTGCAATCTCCTCAGCATAAGACATTTCAATCAGATAGCCATTAGAGAGGGCGTAACGCTTATCTGGTTGGTAATGATAATACAAAGGATGAATAAAAGTGCGATCGCGGAATGTTAGCTCATGACTCGGATCGGCATTGGGGTTATCCCGGATATAAGCTTCTTCTGAGGCGTAGGCGACGTAAATACTTTCTTTACCTGTTTCGGCATTTTTATGGATTGCTATGCCTGTGGGACATTCAAAGGGTGTCAGGACGCTGAATTGCAACTCACCTGTGGCTCTGTCCATCGCGTAAACTGATTGTTCGATGCGATCGCAAATCCATAGCATTTCTTGGTTGACTGCCAAATTCTCTATGCCAACTCCAGGGGCATAAAATCTGGTAATCTCTTTTCGCGTTTCGCGGTCAAAAACCAGAATGTAGCCCAGCCTTTGGCAACTGACATAAACTGTTGTTTCCCAAACAGCAACGCCATCAGCGGCATAAGGCAATGTTACAAAATGTTCCAGACCCAAAGCATCGAGCTTGCACAAGTAAACACTATTTTCTCGGCTCACCCACAGGGTATCATCCCACGCCGCTAAACCAGTGACATCGGTAAATTCTTCAACTTGATGGGAATTGAGAATTTTGCTGTTGTCAGAGGTGGGATCGATCTCTAGTAGATGCCCTTTGATACTGTCAATAGCAATCAGTCTATCTTTGATGAAAGTAATGCCACACAGGGCAGCAGCAGTAAGCGGTCGAATTGTTTTTTGCCCAAACATCTGGCTAACGGTCAAAGTGGGGAGTGCAAAACTCATAAAACCTTGTGGTAAGTGTAAAAAACCCTCACCTTTAGGTAGGGGAGGAAACATGACTCAAGCGGTTTTACCGCCGTCACACCAATTGCTGGATATGGAAAATCCTAGTCGAGCAATGGCTCCCCCGATCGGGGTGGATGAAGAGTGCTGAGTTAAAAGACTGCCCACAATGGGCGTTGCTCTTACCAAGTACATCAATTAGTGGTTTTCGATCGCCACGTTTACGGCGAGGTACTAAATAATTATCGGTACAATGTGTTCCGATAAACTCTTTCGTGAGAAATAATACTATGTCAAAACAGGAGGAATTTACAAATGTTAAGAATTACATATACACTCATACAACTAGGCGATCGCCTTAATGTAACTTTAGAAGATGGAATTCCTGCCATCACTAAATTATGATCGAATTTTGTAACCATTTGCTGTGACCTACACGATGTCTGCTAATTCTCTGCCTGAAGGTGCCGCCGTTTGGCATAGTTTAGAAGTTGATAAAGCGCTAGACCTGCTTGATAGTAATGCAGACAGTGGCTTAACACCCCAAGAAATTCAACAGAGATTGCAAAAATACGGCCCCAACGAACTTGAAGAAACTGCTGGCCGTAGTGCTTGGGAAATTCTGCTAGATCAGTTCAAGAACATTATGTTACTGATGCTGATTGGCGTGGCTCTGATTTCCGGGATTTTAGACCTGGTGGCTTTGCGATCGGGCAGCTTGAAGCCCGGTGAAGTGCCATTTAAAGATACGATCGCTATCTTAGCAATTGTCATTCTCAATGGCATACTCGGCTACGTCCAAGAAAGCCGTGCTGAAAAAGCCTTGGCAGCACTGAAAAAAATGACCTCTCCCTTAGTGCGAGTCATTCGCGAGGGTAGACTGGTGGAGATAGCAGCCAAGGATTTAGTGCCAGGGGATGTAATGCTGCTGGAAGCTGGGATGCAGATAGCCGCAGATGGACGCTTGATCGAGCAGTCGAATTTACAAGTGCGTGAGTCGGCGCTAACTGGTGAAGCCGAAGCGGTGAATAAACAGGCATCACTAAAATTGCCGGAGGACACATCATTAGGCGATCGCCTAAATGTCGTATTTCAAGGAACTGAAGTAGTCCAAGGACGGGCGAAGGTTCTGGTGACTAACACCGGCATGACAACAGAACTAGGCAAAATTGCCACCATGTTGCAGGCGGTGGAAAGTGAACCTACGCCTTTACAACAGCGAATGACTCAACTGGGTAATGTCCTAGTTACGGGTTCTTTGATTCTGGTGGCGATCGTTGTCGTCGGCGGTGTGATCCAAGCAAGAGGCTTTAGTAACATCCAAGAACTCTTGGAAGTTTCCTTGAGTATGGCGGTTGCTGTGGTGCCAGAAGGTTTACCAGCTGTAATTACCGTCACCTTGGCACTGGGAACCCAGCGAATGGTGCGCCAAAATGCTTTGATTCGCAAATTGCCAGCAGTGGAAACGTTGGGTTCTGTAACGACCATCTGTTCTGATAAAACTGGCACCCTGACTCAAAATAAAATGGTGGTGCAATCGATTTCCACCAATAACAAAACTTTTCGCGTCACTGGCGAAGGTTATGCTCCCACAGGAGACTTTCAGTTAAATGGTCAAAAAATTTCCCTGGAGGAATCTCCAGAAATCTCCGCGTTATCAGTAGCCTGTGCAGTTTGCAATGATTCAGTGTTGCAAAAAGAACAAGGTGAATGGGCGATTTTGGGAGATCCGACAGAGGGCGCATTAATTACCCTGGCGGGAAAAGCCGGAATCGAAAAAGACCAGTGGAACAGTAAGTTACCTCGCGTTGCGGAGTTTCCCTTTTCCTCGGAACGGAAGCGGATGAGCGTGATTTCTCAGGTGGAGGGAGTCGCTACAGGTGAAGCATCTTCGAGAGGCGTTGACCCAGCGATCGCTGGTTTTCTTCAATCGGAACCTTACTTAATGTTTACCAAAGGTTCTCCAGAGTTAACCTTGGCACGTTGCACTAAGATTCATTTGGGTAATGACACAAGCCCCTTGACCGAAGAACAACGCCAGAAAATTTTGGCAGAAAATGACCTGATGGCGAGTAAAGGTCTCCGGGTGCTAGGTTTTGCCTACAAACCCTTGGTGGAGATCCCACCGGAAGGTTCAGATGAAACCTCTGAGCAAGGCTTAGTATGGCTGGGATTGGTGGGGATGCTAGATGCACCACGCCCAGAAGTCAGGGCAGCGGTGCAAGAATGCCGAGAAGCAGGAATTCGCCCAGTGATGATTACTGGCGACCACCAATTAACAGCACGAGCGATCGCTACCGATTTGGGAATTGCCCAAGAAGGCGACCGCGTTCTCACAGGTCAAGAATTGCAACGGATGACTGACCAAGAATTAGAGCAAAACGTTGATCTGGTAAGCATCTATGCCAGAGTTTCCCCAGAACACAAACTGCGAATTGTCCAAGCACTGCAACGCCGGGGTCGATTTGTGGCGATGACAGGCGATGGTGTTAACGATGCCCCAGCCCTCAAACAAGCCGACATCGGTATTGCAATGGGTATTACTGGCACTGATGTAAGTAAAGAAGCCAGCGATATGGTATTACTTGATGACAACTTCGCCACCATTGTCAGCGCCACCAAGGAAGGTAGAGTTGTTTATACTAATATCCGCCGCTTTATTAAATACATTCTGGGCAGTAACATTGGCGAAGTTCTGACAATTGCAGCCGCACCCTTAATTGGTTTGGGAGGCGTTCCCCTTACTCCCTTACAAATTTTGTGGATGAACTTGGTGACAGATGGTTTACCAGCCTTGGCATTAGCTGTGGAACCTCCAGAACCGGATGTGATGCAGCGTCCGCCTTTTAGTCCCCGCGAAAGTATTTTCGCCAGGGGATTAGGTTCTTACATGATTCGCATTGGGATAATATTTGCGATTATCAGCATTGCCTTAATGTGGTGGGCTTATCAACATACCCATGCTGCTGGGTATCAGGGCAATCCCGAAGCTTGGAAAACAATGGTATTTACAACCTTGTGTATTGCCCAAATGGGTCATGCGATCGCCATTCGCTCTAACAACCGATTGGCCATTGAAATGAATCCCTTCTCCAATATCTTTGTACTAGCGGCTGTTGTCGTCACCACGATTTTGCAACTAATGCTAGTTTACGTCCCACCCCTGCGAGATTTCTTTGGTACTCACTACCTGAATATGCAAGAATTGGGGGTTTGTATTGGCTTCAGTGCCTTAATGTTCGTGTGGATTGAAGCAGAGAAGATATTTTTGCGGATTATGGGCAAGAAGGCTGTGTAAATGGGGCATAGGGCATGGGGCATAGGGCATGGGGGCATTGGTTATTAATTATTCTCCTCTAACCCTCTGCTCCCCTGCTTTTTCTTTGTCTCCTCCTCTCCCATGCCCAATCCCCAATGCCCCATGCCCAATCCTCACTATGTACCTAAAAACTCTAAACCTCCGACAATTTCGCAATTACCAAGACCAAAATGTTGAGTTTACTGCTGCCAAAACGATTTTGGTAGGTAATAATGCTCAGGGAAAATCGAATTTGTTGGAGGCGGTGGAGTTACTGGCGACATTGCGATCGCACCGCATGACCCGCGATCGCGATTTGGTTCAAGAAGGGGAAGCCATAGCCCAAATTGATGCCACCCTTGAGCGACAAACAGGTGTTAGTGACCTGACCTTAACCCTGCGCCGCAATGGTCGCCGTAGTGTTGCTCTCAATGGCGAATCTATCCGCCGTCAAATGGACTTTCTCGGCGTTCTCAATGCAGTCCAATTTTCCAGCTTAGATTTAGAACTAGTACGCGGTGGCCCGGAAGGTCGCCGCAACTGGTTAGATACACTCTTAATTCAACTGGAACCAGTTTATGCTCACATTTTGCAGCAGTATAACCATGTGTTACGCCAGCGCAATGCCTTTTTAAAACGCCATGTAGAGACGTTGGATGCAACATCTTTACAATCAGAACTAGCGCTGTGGGATGCACAGTTAGCTACTACAGGAACTAGGGTAATTAGACGACGCGATCGCGCTATCCAAAGATTAGCTCCCATTGCTACCACTTGGCACGGCAGTATTAGCGGCAGTACAGAAGTTCTACAAATCAAGTACGTGCCAAATATTCCTTTAGAGGATAACCAGCCAGAAGAAGTGCAGCAAGCTTTTTTAGCAAAAATTCAGCAGCGAGCCGTTGCTGAAATGCACCAAGGCACAACCCTTGTCGGCCCGCATCGAGACGAAATCGAATTAACTATTAACCAGACACCCGCTCGCCAATATGGTTCTCAAGGTCAACAACGAACGCTAGTTCTAGCTTTAAAATTAGCCGAATTACAATTAATTGAAGAAGTCGTTAAAGAGCCACCATTACTATTACTAGATGATGTTCTTGCCGAACTAGATTTATCCCGCCAAAATCAATTACTTGATGCGATTCAAGACCGCTTTCAAACCCTAATTACCACCACTCACTTGGGTTCTTTTGATTCGCAATGGTTGAAGTCCTCCCAAATTCTTTTTGTGAAAGCAGGAGAAATAATCCGACAGTGATTATCAATTATAAATTATTTTGATTTATTCAAACCTTTTAAAAACGTTGAGAACTACAATAGTCAGCACAGAACTGATTAATCCTAACTGCCATAAACCACAGCCAGCAGCAATTCCCAATGCAGCCGATACCCAAATAGCTGCTGCTGATGTGAGTCCATGAATTTCAAGTCGCTGTGATTCTTGGGAAGATTGGCGCACAATTTCTCCAGCACCGAGAAATCCTACACCAGTTGCTATTCCCTGAATCACGCGGCTCAGTGCATCAGGACTATCTTGCAGTTCTCCTGTTTGCATAATTATCAAAATAAATATGGCTGAACCGAAACTCACCAGCATGTGAGTTCTTAAACCGGCTGGTTTGTTCCTAATTTCGCGGTCTAAGCCGATTATTGCTCCAATAAACAATGCAATGCATAGCCGGAAGCTTATGTTCAGCCAATCATTAGTTGCAAGGTAGTAAGTGTTTGACAAAGCTTAGTTTGCTATAGAGTATTCTATATACTAGGTTAAATCATAATATTTTTATAAAAATAGTACGAAATTATTCTAATGTTTTATTAATGGGGTTTAATCTAATGCGTGTAGTGCACTAGACTAC
>NZ_JADEXF010000147.1 GCF_015207245.1 Nostoc cf. edaphicum LEGE 07299 | reverse complement strand
AGTCAGAAGTCAGAATTTAAAGGTATTTAGTAAATTAGTAAATTGATTTATCAAATATTTCTGCTTATTCTTTAATCATTCTGGCTCCTGGATTCTGACGGATGTATTCTTACTTAGTTACAATACTTGTGGGCAAAAATATTAGCTTAAAACTTGATGAGCCAGGGTTGCAAATTTGAGGAGATGATATGTCCAAATAATTTTGATTGAGGTTATTTGGAAAATAATATTTACCTATGGGGTTGACTCTATAGCCGGCTAGAGGATTCAGAATGAATGAGTAGAAAAAATTTTTGGTAGACATCATGACAAAACGTCAAATTGAGATTTTTACAGCTGACTGTCCTCTTTGTGATGAGACAGTGCAAATGGTGCAAGAACTGACTTGTCCTGACTGTGAAGTATCGGTTTATAACTTGCGACAAGAACAGGAGAAAGCCCAGCAGTATGGAATAAATGCAGTACCAGCGATCGCAATCAATGGAAAACTGGTTGTGACTGGTAAACCCAGTCGAGAGCAACTCCAAGCTGCTGGTGTAGGCCAGCCCCTGAGTTAAAATAGTTGAAACAGAAGGTAAATAAGCTCCAAGACCTTCAATTTGCAAAAAACTAAGTTATCGCGGGGTGGGCGTTTCGCCCGCCCTAATTATGCAACTGAAAGGCACATCAGATGATAAACCTAAATCTGTTTTATGAATGGTTTTGATGCTTCTAAAAAGGCAGATATTTTGATACTATGAATAATCAGAACTACATAACATTTCCTATGTTCCAAGAGAGAATTATTAAATGTTTATTGTTACCTTACTACTGGACTTCCACTACACCACGAAACATGTTCATTCCACAGGTAAATTGATATTGACCTGGTTTAGGAGGTGTAAATTCAATGGGAGTGACATGGTTAAGAGCTAAATCTTGAGCAATATGAAAATCAGGTAGTAAAACTTTCTCTAAACAGCTACTGGGGTCGCGGCGAAAGAAATTTAGCCGTACAGGTTGACCAGATTTTACAATGACACGATCAGGTTCATAGCCTCCGTCTACATTAATAGTTAGCTCCTGTATCCCTTGACCCAGATTAGCTTTGATAGCTTTGTTTTTACTGAATAAAAACCACCACAGTTCCAATCCAATTAATCCTAAACCGCCCAAAGTAACACCGACTTTTAATGGTAGTGGTTGCTCAATGCGGCGAAATTGACTGGTTTGTTCTGATGAATGTTTTGGCATTTCGGTTGACATTTGTGCTGTTGCTACATTTGATGCTGTACCAAATAGAAGTCCTAGCCCAGCAATGCTCCCCAAAATCTTACTTTTATTGAACATTTGCTAAATTCCTCCATAATTATTAGATACTTTTGGGGTGAAAGTTACGCAAGCGTAAGGCATTCGTAACAACAGAAACAGAACTAAAAGCCATCGCCCCACCCGCAATAATCGGGTTGAGTAGCCAACCAAAGATCGGAAACAAAACTCCAGCAGCAATGGGAATTCCAGCAACGTTGTAAATAAAGGCAAAGAAGAGATTTTGGCGGATATTGCGAATAGTGGCACGGCTCAATTGAATTGCGGTAACAATACCTTGCAAGTCTCCAGAGATCAGGGTGATATCGCTGGCAGCGATCGCCACATCTGTTCCTGTACCAATTGCAATCCCCACGTTGGCTTGAGCCAGTGCTGGCGCATCATTGATGCCATCACCCACCATTGCGACAATTTTCCCCTCTGCTTGCAATGCCTGTATTTGAGACGCTTTTTGGTCGGGTCTAACTTCTGCAAATACTCGTGTGATCCCAACTTCACTGGCGATCGCTTCTGCCGTTTTGCGATTATCTCCCGTTAGCATAACTACCTCTAAATCTAACTTTTGTAGCGTTCTCACAACTGCTACTGAAGAGGGTTTGAGTGCATCAGCAATTCCCATCAAACCTTGAATTTGCCCATCCACAGCAATTAAAATAGCTGTCTTACCAGCAGCTTCCAAAGAAGCTTTACGCTCTTGGAGATTGTGGGTGTCGATATTTAATTCTTCCATCCAACGTTGAGTACCAATTTGTACTAAGTGGTCTGAAACAATGCCTTGGACACCACTCCCAGCGATCGCTTCAAATTGTTTAGCCTCTGTCAGTTCCACTTGCTGAGATTGGGCATACCTAACCACGGCTTCAGCTAATGGATGTTCTGAATTTCGTTCTACAGACGCTGCCAATTGCAAAAGTTTTAACTCGTTACTATTAGCTGTGCCGTTGACAGTTACAAAGTCTGTAACCGTCGGTTTCCCTTGAGTCAAAGTGCCAGTTTTATCTAGGACGATGGTTTGAATTTTGTGTGCTAGTTCTAAGCTGTCAGCACCTTTAATCAAGATGCCATTTTCTGCACCTTTGCCCGTCCCCACCATTACAGAAGTGGGAGTAGCTAAACCCAAAGCACAAGGACAAGCGATAATCAGTACACCCACCGTTGTCATTGTGGCTAGAGTGAGGTTGCCAGTGAAATTAAACCAAATGACGAAAGTGGCGATCGCAACGGCAATTACAGCTGGTACAAACCATCCTGTAACTCGATCTGCCAAGCGCTGAATAGGTGCTTTAGAACCTTGGGCTTGTTGCACTAGTTTGACAATTTGAGCCAAAAATGTATCATTTCCGATTCGTGTCACCCGAAACTGAAATGCACCCGCACCGTTAATCGTGGCCCCAATCACCTCATCTCCTGGCTGCTTTTTAACTGGCAAACTTTCACCAGTCACCATCGCTTCATCTACTGTCGAAGCACCTGCAATCACTTCGCCATCTAGGGGAATCTTTTCACCAGGACGCACTAAAATCACATCGTTGATTTTGACTTCGGCGATGGGAACATCAATTTCCACACCATCACGGATAACTCTGGCATCTCTAGCTTGCAGTCCGATGAGTTTGCGGATAGCTTCAGAAGTTTGTCCCCTAGCGCGATTTTCCAATAACCGCCCTAGCAAAATTAAGGTGATGACAATGGCGGCAACTTCATAATAAATATGAGGTATCAAGCCTTGAGCAATAAAAAATTTCGGGAAAAGGGTGACAAACAAAGAATATAGATACGCTGCACTTGTACCCAAAGCAATCAGCGTGTCCATAGTTGCCGTATGGCGTTTGAGAGATTTCCAGCCATTGCGGTAAAAAGATCCACCACACCAGAACACGACAGGGGTTGTCAGCACTAACTGCACCCAAGAATTTTGCAAGAAACTGGGAATTAAAGGTAAGTTCAGCCCAGTCATCATCGGCAACGACCCCAAAAGTAGGAAAATGCTGATTACACCTCCCACCGCTACCTTGAGGGAGAGTTGGCGTTGTAATGCTTGCCTACTCGCTTTCTCTGCATCATCTTCTTCGGAGAGCAATTCTTCCTGGAGTGAGTAGGAAGAGTATCCCGCAGCAGCGATCGCACCTTGGATTTTCTCTAAATTGGCTAGAGAGCGATCGTACTTGATCGTAGCTTGCTCTGCTCCAAAGTTAACGTTGCAGTCAATTACTCCAGAAACAGAGCGAATTGCCTTTTCGATGTTGTTGGCGCAAGCGGCACAACTCATGCCTCGAAGTTTGAGTGTGAGAGTATCCATAACTAGATGAACCGCTGTGATTGGTGTGAGAGGAGCGTGAAGAAGGCAGGAGGGAGTGTTTCGACTCCTGCCTTTCTTGCTAAAAATTAAGCAACTGGATAACCCGCAGCAGCTAACGCTTCCTTAATTGCTGTTTCTGATGCTTGAGTTTCTACGCTGACAAGCTTGGTTGTTGGATCGGCCTGAACGTTAGCATTGGCATCGACTGCCTGAAGTGTTTTGGTAATGGTGCTTGCACAAGCAGAACAAGCCATGTTGGGAACTGTGAGTTGGAGAGTCATAGATTTACGGGATAAATGAACAACTTAGCCAGATCGAGCTGGATGACTGAGACGTATCCCTCACACATCAGAAATAACTGGAAAGAGAGTCGCCTTGAATTCATCCTAGACTCTCTAGCCGGCTGGAGAGTCTAGAGATTTTTAAAAGTTTTTCGCTAAATTTCAAATTTCTTTACAACTTTGGTTTGGGGCAGGGCTGTTTCATTCCCTAAATGCCATGAAAAATCAAGGGTTCTAGCGATTCAATATTGATTATTTTCTTACCAACGTGCTGATAAAATGAAAAATTCTACTGTTATTTAAGTGCTTAAAAGTTCATCTCATTGTCTAATGTGCAGCTTCACAGAGAATTGGTATTAGTTGTTGACAGTTGAGAAATCTCACTGGAGTTGCTTGAATTTATTATTTGCCGATAGCAATAACTCTTGAGCTTTTAAATAAACAGTTGTACCTTTTTCTACCTTTTCTAATTGGTTAATAATACTGTGTAACTGACTAATTACACGATTACGATCCAAATTTTTGGGGTCAGTGGGAATTGAAGCCATTAAGCTTTCTATTTCTCGTTGTGCTGTTGCCAAAGCCTGTACAGAATCTGCCTCAGCTTGACGTCTTACTTTGACTTGACCCAAATTAGTCTCATAAGTTGCTAATAACTTTTGTGCTTCTGCATAACCTACCAAATCTTCAGAAGAAATCTGTTTTAACCGATTAATCGCTTCTGACCATAAATTTTCTATTTGTTCCCATTCGGTAACTGTGTGTGGTGGATTTTGACCAGCTTTTGCAGCTTGCCAAGAAAATTGTTGCGCTGCGGTAATTAAAGTACTGACGCGTTCATTTCCCGCCGCTAATCCCACAACTTCTTTAAAATCACGTTTGTAGGCATCTAGTTGATTTTGAGCAGTTTTTCCGGCTAAGGTTTGTCCGGGAATCTCTTCTAACTTATCCAATGCTGAACGCCAAGCTGCGATCGCCGACTTTTTATCGGTTACTGTTGTAGCAATTTGATACTGCTGTTTTGCGTTCAATAATGCTTGACTATTATCAGTGAGCAAGGTTTGAGCGTTTTTTTCCTGAAAAACCTTGGCTTCTAGTTGCCCTACTTGACGACGCGCTGCATTCAGACCGTAAACGCTGAACCGCCAGTCATACCACCAATATTTGTATTCCGGCCAATCGTTAACTAACCCAATTGGCAAGTTATCCAAATGTGTTTTTGTCTGTTGCAGTTGCTGTTCACCCAATGCTAAATCTGCTGCACTAGTGGGTTTTTCAATCAAGTATTCAGCTTGCTCAATTGATGCCAACGCCTGTCGATAGTGCTGTTCCATGCTCATGTAACTGGGTAGTAGTAAAAAAGGCGCTTTTTGCACCACACTTCGGCGAATTATTGGGTAAGGCAGATTCGCCAGCCAAACCATACCTACGGGAATACCGATAAGTATTGCTATCCATATCAACTTAGTACCTATACCTTTGTTGGCTTTGCTAGGTCTTTTTTGATGGGATATACTGCTAACCTGCCCCTGTGCTGCTATTTCCTGTTCTAATTCAGCTAGAGTTTTTGGTTGTGATGGTTTTGCTGGTTGCTTCAGCCCTGTAGGTTGTTGGCTGATTACAGATGGATTTATCCCAGAAACATTTTGAGAGTTATTACGGGAAAATTTTTTAGTAATTTTGTGTAAAAAGGTCATATATAGATTCAGTACTTAGTTTAGTATTCCCCAACTAAGCTCGAAATAAAAACAATGCGTGGCTTTTTACAAAAGCTCCAAGGGTGCGATCGCTATTTTATAGTATTTTTTTACCCTAAAAAAGGGGTATCCACAGGTCATATTGATGTGCAGGTTAAGGCAGAGATGGTGACGTTGTGGCGCGATTGAGTCTGGTGCTGACGTTTATGCTAAATAAAAAGCCCCTGGTCAACGCCAGGGGTATCCATCTTTATTCCCTCATTTAGAATGGCATCTGTGAAGCTATAGTAAATCCGTATTAATGCAATAAACGCATAGCAACGATGATTATTTTGCAATCAGCTAGATAGAAAGTTACTCAGTGGCATAGATGAGAGCGATATCTACGATGGGCTATACCTACGCTTTTTCCAATCTCCATTCAAAACAGGGGATTGTGTTCATTATCCCAACACTTGCGATCGCTCCAATTTCTGCCAGTATCTTCGCATTCAGATGAATTATCTATCCAAGGGATTGATGTAGAGTGGTACGAGTTTTCAATGGAAGCGAATAAGCTAGCACTGAATAAGGATAAAATTATTAATGTACAAATTGGTAGAGTGATTAAATATCCAGTGAGCAGTACAATGTTGCTATGAGTCAAAATAAATGTACCTATTTTCTTGTTTTTTTGACGACTTTTTAAGCTGGTTTTTGAATTCGAGAAATGCATAATGCAACCCTATTAATACCAGTTTATATAACAATCACATTTGATTTTGAAAAGCCAAGCGAACTGAGAGCAAGCCAATCGGGTTTTGCTCAATAGTCTATTTAGCAAAAATCAAATATAAGTCTTATATAAGTATGGATTTTTACGTAAGAACATTATTCAAGCTATACACTCTGATGTCAAAGGTACAAGTGACGACTTCTTAGAACCTTTAATTTTTGGGCGCAAAAAAATATTTTCCATGAAAATACATTGAAGTTTTGGCACTCGCTTTTGTGTAAATACTGACAAAATTAAGTTACCTAAATTATTGCGCTCGGCTTCTGATAAAGTATAAATTTTGGTTCTTGCCGCAACCTTTGAGCATGGAAACCATGATTTCAAGATATTCTTAATCGGCAAAATTACCCGATTGGAACACACATGACTTGCAGAAAGCTTTTCCAGCGATGAAGGGATTTCCGGTTCGCAATCTCAAGTCTGTGCAGACATTTGCCAAAGCTTATCCAAACGAGAAATTTGTGCAACCGTAAAGAAGATAAACTCAGCGGCAGACACAAAGAAACGGAGAGAGTATTTAATAACTTCCCCGTATCCCTGCGTCTTCAATAAACAACTACCACCAAACTCGATTTCCATTTTCGTCAACTCGTGCTTCCCGAATTACGTCGGAAATTTCTTCAGCATCTTTAACGTGGTGGAGTGCCTTCTTTTCACCGTCAGGTTCATCCACAACGAAGTAAGTCGGGACTGTGATTGTGTCGCCTGTAATATCTGGTACATGATCAACAGCTGCCTGTTTAGCCTTCTCTTCAACTGATTGAGGCTTATCAGAAATTTTATCTCCTGGATTCGCGGTTAGGTTTCTTTCGTTCACGTCTGGCTTTTCACGAGAATCCCGATCTTCGCTTACTGGTTGATTAATTTGATTTTCTTGATTTTTATCACTCATGGCGCTTTCAGTTATTAAAATATGGAACTCGACTAACAACAGCTTAAAAAATCAAGGGTATAAAGAGTTCTTTCTCTGGAGAGAGTTTGAGAATATATTTAGAAGAGATTTTGTGAGGAACATATCTTAGGTTATAGCCTAGCTATGAGGTTTATAAAT
>NZ_JADEXF010000146.1 GCF_015207245.1 Nostoc cf. edaphicum LEGE 07299 | reverse complement strand
TTATAATCACTATCAAATAGATATACTTTAATCTTCCGCCCAAAATTTAACATATTTTGGGCTATTTTTATCGGATTTTTATTAACATTCAACACTTTTGGCTATTAACTAGTTAATGAAATTATTTGTCATAGCCAATATGTGCAGTTAGATGCTTTTGGAAATTTGATAAAAGTATTTAAAACTAATGTTGGAAAAAGAAAACAGAAATTCTTATTTTTGCAGTCAAAAATTTTGTCATCATATTGAACTAGCAGTCTCCCTAGCAGCTTCTCGCAGCCTCTCCACATCGCGCATTGGTGGCGCACCAAAAAGCCGCTTGTACTCGCGATTAAAATGCGAGGCATCGTCGTAACCCACGCGGTAGGCAGCACTGGTAGCATCAAGCTTTTCCCCCAGCATCAGACGGCGAGCCTCCTGGAGCCGCAGTTGCTTTTGGTACTGTAAGGGACTCATTGCAGTGACAGACTTGAAGTGATGGTGGAAGCCCGATACACTCATTCCCTGATGCAACATTAAATGTTTGGTAGCAACTAAATCCTGATCTTGAAGTGATGGTGGAAGCCCGATACACTCATTCCCAGCTCTCGTGCGATGTTTTCAATCCGAAGCGGCTCATTAAAGTCTTTACGAAGTTGCTCGACGGCTCTGGCGATGTGGTAGGTGTAGCCACCCAGAACTGCAATATGACGGAGCCGATTACCTTGCTCTCCCATCAGGAGTCGGTAAATGATTTCCCGCTTAATCAGTGGTGCGAGAACATGAGCTTCAGCAGGGGAATCCAAAAGCCTGACGAGCCGCACTACAGCGTCCAACAGATTTGCATTCAATGGACTTACGTCAATCGCTTTCACATCAGCACGGCTACGCGATGAGGGATACCCTGCCTCGACCATCACTGAGCCAACGAGAGTAGGGTCGAGATCGAGGCGAAGGCTAAAGTACGGTTGCGCTTTGGACGCTTCCAGAATTTGGCTGACAATCGGCAGTTCGACCGTAGCCAGCAGATAATGCATCGGGTCGTACTGATAGCGATCGCTACCCAAAAGAACTTCTTTGCTGCCCTGAGCGATCGCACAAAACGCAGGGATAGAGACACTATGAACGCATTCCGAAGGCGAGGAGGAGCGGTTAAAGTGCAAGCCTTTGAGCGGCTCAATCGCCCCATCATGAGGAATCGCGTGTGCAATCAGCTCTTTCAGTTCGTCTCTGTTGGCTTGCGCTCTGTCTACCTCGCGCTTTGCCTGCGGGTCGTTCATTAAATCGCGATCGGGCTTTTCACTCGTTTTGGCAGCGTTCATTTCTAAGTTTGCAGAATTGTACAACGATCTTAGACGATCGTCCTATTACTTGTTCTTCAGGATTCATAGAATGAAGCTAAAGCAATAAAAAATGATTTTAGCTTCTTATAAGCATTCTGGATTTTTATTTAATAGAAAACTCAGTTTTGATTGGGTAAGAGACTTGTCTCCTAGCCACCAAAATTAGATCAAGTGAAGGAATTAAGAAAATGGACATCAAAAGAAGTGGCTCACAGCCTTCTGCCAAAGGGCAGGCTGATTATTTTACCGGCACTGTACGCATTGATTCCCTATTCGAGGCGCACGATCCAGCACGCACGTCTGGAGCCAGTGTCACGTTTGAGCCTGGCGCTCGGACAGCATGGCACACCCACCCATTGGGACAGACCCTGATTGTGACTGCTGGGTCTGGTTATGTCCAGCAATGGGGCGGACAAATTCAGGAAATCAGACCAGGTGATGTTGTCCGAATTGCGCCCGGACTGAAACACTGGCACGGAGCTACAGCCACCACAGCCATGACGCACATTGCCATTCACGAAGAACTCGATGGCAAACCAGTGGACTGGCTGGAGTATGTCAGCGACGAGCAATATCCCAACTGATCTCTGCATCTGGTGGTTTTAAGACCTTATTAGGTAAAGAATTAAAGGAAAAAAATCATGAAAACGAACGAGAATGGAAAGTACACAGGAAAAGTTGCGTTTGTGACTGGAGCAGCGAACGGCATCGGTCGAGCTACGGCGCTGGCATTTGCCCGTGAGGGCGCTAATGTAGTGGTCGCCGACGTTTTAGAACAGGGCAATCAAGAAACGGCACACATGATCGAAGAACTCGGCGGACGAGCGATCGCCGTCAAGTGCAACGTGACGCAAGCCGAGGATTTCAGTGCTGCGGTCGATTTTCTGGGCACCCGGCCATTCATTGACAGGAACCGGATTGGCGTTCTTGGGATTTGCGGCAGCGGCAGCTTCGTCATCAGTGCCGCCAAGATCGACCCGCGCATGAAGGCTATTGCGACGGTCAGCATGTATGACATGGGTGCGGCCTACCGTAATGGGCTGAGGCATTCGACAACCCTCGAACAAAGAAAGATAGCCATCGCAGAGGCGGCTGAACAGCGCTACGTGGAGTTCACCGGCGGCGAGACCAAATACACGGGCGGCACGGTGCATGAGCTTAACAAGAACACCCACCCCATTCAGCGTGAGTTTTATGACTTTTACCGCACTTCCAGAGGCGAATACACCCCCAAAAGTTCGTCGCCGAACCTGACAACGCACCCGACACTGACCAGCATCGTCAAGTTCGGGAACTTCTACCCGTTCAACGACATCGAGACGATTTCGCCTCGTCCCATGCTGTTCATCACGGGGGCAGATGCACACTCCAGAGAGTTCAGTGAAGATGCTTACAAGCGTGCAGCCGAGCCAAAGGATCTCTACATCGTTCCGAACGCGGGACACGTCGATTTGTACGATCGAGTAAACCTTATCCCGTGGGACAAGCTTGCGTCCTTTTTCAATCAGCATCTCAGTCGGTAAACGAGCAACTGGCAGGAGAAAACATCTACCCAACTCGAATAGAAACTTCACAGGTAAGGTGGCCTTTGTCACCGGAGCGGGGAGGGGCATTGGCCGCACGACGGCGCTAATGTGGTGGTCGCTGACAATCAAGAAACGGCCCGCATGATTGAGGAACTCGGCAGGTGGATGCTCTGGTCAAAATTGTCGGGATGGAGAATCCGCCGAAGTTGTTCGTTGCCGGAAGTGATGCCCTTACGGCGATCGCGCCGGCTGTCGAGGAACGGTTGCAGGCGACGCGCGCCCATGAAGAGCTATCGAAATCAACAGACGGTTCGTTCTAGCGATCGCACAAGAAGCATCATCATCAAATCTACGGACATGATGCACATCGCCATTCAGTAACAGAGCGACGGCAAAACTGTGGACTAAATGGAACAGGTCAGCGATGAACAATACCAGACCCGATCCTGGAGTAGGACAGTTCCGATCTTTAATTCACCTTTAAATCAAAGACAGGAGTTCAAAAAATGCAGAAACGCAAACTTGGAAACAGTAATTTGGAAGTCTCGGCGATCGGGCTGGGCTGTATGGGAATGAGTTTTTCTTATGGCCCGCCCAAAGACACACAAGAGATGACTGCTCTTCTGGGGGCCGCTATCGATCGCGGCATTACATTCTTTGACACCGCCGAGGTCTACGGTCCGTTCCTAAACGAAGAGCTGGTGGGCGAAGCCCTCGCTCCCTTCCGCGGGCAAGTGGTCATTGCCACCAAATTCGGGTTCGACATCAGTCCGAATTCCGATCCCCGTGGCATGAAGGGTTCACCCGGACTGAATAGCCGACCGGAGCATATTAAGGAAGCCGTGGAGGGTTCGCTCAAGCGACTCAAGGTGGAGGCGATCGACCTCCTCTATCAGCACAGGGTTGACCCGAACGTGCCGATCGAAGATGTGGCAGGAGCGGTGAAAGAACTGATTCAGTCAGGTAAGGTGAAGCACTTTGGACTCTCGGAAGCAGGAGTGCAAACGATTCGTCGCGCCCACGCCGTTCAGCCGATTGCTGCTCTCCAGAGCGAGTACTCACTGTGGTGGAGAAAGCCTGAAGCGGAAGTGATACCGACCCTGGAGGAACTTGGCATCGGCTTTGTCCCCTACAGCCCTTTGAGCAAGGGCTTTCTCACAGGCAAGATCGACGAAAACGCGACTTTTGACAGCTCCGACTTCCGCAGCACCCTGCCTCGCTTCACACCGGAGGCTCTCAAGGCAAATCAGGCTTTGATCACTTTGCTCGGCAGCATCGCAGAACGGAAGCAGGCTACACCTGCTCAAATTGCGATCGCCTGGCTGCTTGCCCAGAAGCCGTGGATTGTTCCGATCCCAGGCACCACAAAGTTGCATCGTTTGGACGAAAACATCGGGGCAGTCTCAGTCGAACTCACGCCCAACGATTTACATGACATCGATGACGCCGCCTCCAAGATCGCAGTGCAAGGCGCTCGGTATCCCGAAAAGCTGGAGCAAATGACCGGTCGTTGAACTGGCACTAAGTTAAGCCGTATAGTAGGCAGCGTAAGGGTTGCAGTGGAGCAGAGGGAAAAGAGTTTGCAACAAAGCACTTTACTCAAAAGTTCCCCATCCTCTTGTTTGCTCCCCTGCTCCTCTGCTCCCCTGCTCCCCTGCTCCTCTGCCCCCTTGCTGCTTCAACAATTTACCTTTTCTTAGTGCCATTCCGTACTGACACCTTTGCAACTAGCGCTTGTGATGATTTCGCATGGATTTATGAATCTTCTTCCATCGTTCTTTCTCAGCTAATTGCGCCCTCTGGTCTTGTTTGCGGTTAAGGTAGTCAAGTTCTTTTTGTAACTTTTGGTAGCTAAGAAACCTGGAATAATCAAGTTCTCCCTCAGCCAAAGCCTGCTGCACGACACAACCCGGTTCGTTGTTATGCTGACAATTGCGGAAATGGCATTCTTGCGCCAAGATTTCGATGTCTGCAAAAGTTTCTTGTAAACCTTCATCACCTGCCCAAATTTGGATTTCCCGCATTCCTGGAGTATCAATAATTAATCCGCCAGTAGAGAGCAAAATCAACTCACGATTAGTTGTTGTATGTCTACCTCGGTCATCACCTTGCCGTACTGGTTGCACAACTTGGACAGATGCACCTTGCAGTTGGTTGGTGATGGTGGATTTACCAACACCAGAAGACCCTAACAAAGCAACTGTTTGTCCTGGTTGCAAGTAAGGTTTTAAGGCATCCAATCCTTGATGATTGGTGGCACTTAAAACTACAATTGGTACACCCAAAGCAACTGCTTCTACTTGGGTTAAATACTCTTCTAGAGAGTTGCACAAATCTGCTTTGTTTAACACAATTACCGGATTTGCACCACTTTCCCAAGCCAGAATCAGATAACGCTCAACTCTTCTTGGGTTAAAATCGCCATCCAATCCTGAGACTAAGAAGACTGTATCAATATTCGCTGCAACAATTTGTTCTTCTATTTTACTACCCACCGTTTTGCGAGAAAATTTGCTTTTCCTGGGTAAAATCTCGTTGATAGTAGCTCGTCCTTCAGATTCTCTGACACTAATCACAACCCAATCTCCAACGGCAGGAAAATCTTGTGGTTGAGAAGCACGATGCCGCAATTTACCTGAAACTTCTGCTGAAAGTTCCCCTTGTTCACTATAGAGGGTGTAAGTATTTCTGTATTCAATGGCAACCCTACTAACGCTAAATCCTTGTAAGCGATAGGGTTCAAAGCTGCGAGCAAAAAAGTCACTCCAGCCTAAATAATCCAAATTCATTGATGTTTCCTCGATGTGTGCTACTTGTTTTGCACAAGGTTCCACAGAGGAAGACACTTCTATGCAGGAGAACTCCCCGCACCAGAATGTCTGTGAATTCTAGTTTCCATTCCTGTAAAAAAGAGGACTGAACAGAATCTCTGCGCCTTGCGTTCTTTGAGTTGGGATGGTCAAAGTAACCCGGACTGCTAGCAACTCAGTCATAGTTCGTCCTCCTTCTGTACTACAGTAATAATCTACATTACTACATTAGCCTATTCCAGAAAATTCGTTTAAATTATGCAATTTTAACTTTGATATTTATCGCCTATTGATAGACCAATGCACAAATTTGTACATTATAAAAACAATTTTGGTAAAAAATATCTGTTCATCTTTCAGCAACCTCTAGCGAAAGAAAGAGTTTGAGGCTGACTATCTCTGTAATCATGAATGCGGATAAGTGTTTACCTGCTAAATAGCTAAATAACTGATATGCCGCAATATTTCGGAAAATTACCCACCACAAACCAAGCTTGGACAACTGTTAGCAATGTAAAATCTGTAAGCTGGGAAAATAATATTGTTAATTTTGACTGTGACGACTCACGCCTGACCATCAGCGTACTTACTCCGAATTTAATCCGTGTGCGTTTTGCACCAACTGGGGAATTTATGCCTCGTCGCTCTTGGGCAGTGACGCCAGATGATGCAGAATGGGCAATAACACCTTTTGAAGTGCGGGAAACTGAAGCAACAGTAGAAATTGAAACAACACAGATTCGTGTGTGCGTTCAGCGGGAAAAATGTCGCATCGCCTGTTTTGATAAAGCTAATCGTCCCTTCGCCCAAGATGCGGATATGGGGATGGGTTGGCGGATGGGTGCAGTTGCAGGGTGGAAGGAAATTGCAGCCGATGAACATTTCTATGGCTTTGGTGAACGCACAGGCTTTCTGGATAAACTCAGCGAAGTGAAAACCAATTGGACAACGGATGCCCTAGATTATGATTCACTAACTGATGAAATGTACCAGGCAATTCCATTTTTTATGGCTTTGCGTCCGCAAGTAAGCTATGGCATCTTTTTCAACACCACTTTTTGGAGTCAGTTCGATATCGGTGCTGAACAACCAGGTATTTGGAAGATGGAAACTCGTGGCGGTGAATTGGATTATTACATTATCTACGGCCCGGAACCAGCCCAAATCCTGGAGACTTACACTCAGCTAACTGGGAGAATGCCATTACCGCCGAAATGGGCGCTAGGTTATCATCAATGCCGTTGGAGTTACGAATCAGAAAACGTTGTGCGGGAACTAGCAAAGGAATTTCGTCAACGCCGCATTCCTTGCGATGTTATTCACTTGGATATTGACTATATGCGGGGCTATCGAGTGTTTACTTGGAGTCCTCAACGTTTCCCCAATGCGGCAAAACTCATTAGTGATTTAGCAGAGGATGGTTTCAAAACAGTCACAATTATCGATCCTGGTGTGAAGTATGAACCAGAAGGTAATTATCATGTTTTTGACGAAGGAGTAGAAAACGATTATTTTGTGCGTAAAGCTGATGGTACGTTGTTCCACGGCTACGTTTGGCCTGAGAAAGCTGTTTTTCCTGATTTTTTACGTCCTGATGTGAGTAACTGGTGGGCTGATTTACACAAAAGCTTAACTGATATTGGTGTGGCAGGAATTTGGAATGATATGAATGAACCTGCCATAAACGATCGCCCTTTCGGAGATGATGGTGAAAAGATTTGGTTTCCTCTAGATGCGCCGCAGGGGGGCAGGGGAGC
>NZ_JADEXF010000145.1 GCF_015207245.1 Nostoc cf. edaphicum LEGE 07299 | reverse complement strand
CTTTGACTTAGTTAATTTCTTTCGGGGTATTGCATTAGGTAAAACACGTCATCAAAAAGATATTCTCTTTGCTTCTCCTGGGGGAGTGCCTTTAAAAATGGAAGTTTACCAACCCCCACAGGTAGGAAAATATCCAGCAGTGGTAGTAATTTATGGTGGAGCTTGGCAATATGGCAATACTCATGCCAATTCTGAGTTTAATCAATATATTGCTAATCATGGATATACGGTATTTGCGATCGACTATCGACACGCACCTAAATATCAGTTTCCATCTCAATTAGATGATGTGCGTACAGGCCTAAACTTTATTCGCAAACATGCAGCTGAATATGAAGCCGATTCAGAACGTATGGTACTCTTAGGACGTTCTGCGGGGGCACATCTAGCAATGCTAGCGGCTTATCAACCTGATGCACCACCCATTCGTGCTGTGGTGAACTATTATGGGCCTGTTAACTTAACTGAAGGATACAAAACACCACCAAATCCCGATCCTATAAATTCTCGCGCTGTTTTAAAAGCATTTCTTGGTGGTTCTTTAGAAGAATTGCCTAATCGGTATGAAATTGCTTCACCGATAAATTACCTAACGCACCCTTTACCGCCAACTTTATTAATTTACGGCAGTCGTGACCATTTGGTGCAGGCGCGATTTGGCAGACAGATGTATGAACGTTTACATGATTCTGGCAATACTGCGGTTTTTCTCGAAATTCCTTGGGCAGAACACGCTTTTGATGCTGTTTTCAACGGTGTGAGCAATCAATTAGCGTTGTATTACACTGAGAGGTTTTTGGCTTGGGCGTTGTTGAGGCAATGATTTTATTCATAGACTCATTCACAAGTATTAAAAACTCAGCACTCCTTACTCCTTTTGAGGCCAGCGCCAGTTATAGCGATTCCATTTATACATTCCTTGAATTTCATACTCAGCGCCGTTGAAGAAGCGGACGACGCAATTAGTAGAGGAATCATTGCTGCATCTACGCCCGTCGTAGACATCGCTAATTTCCTCGACCTTAATCACCATACAGGGAAACCATTCCCGCTTACAAGGCCCATCTTCCTGCACCCATTCCCATAGTGCATTGGAAACTTCAATGCGATCGCCTACTCTTAACTTCAGTGCATCCTCAAAATAAGAATACTTGTCAAAATGATATGGCTCAACCCGATTCAGCCATTGCAAACCATAGCGTTGGCGAATAAATTGTACCGTTCCAGAATCCTTTTCCAGCAACCAGTCGTTGAGTAATTGCACTTTCCAAGTGCGGTTGCGTTGTTCTTCCTCCTTAACAAATTGTAAAAATGCTTCTAACTCCTCTGGGGTAAGTTCGTCTAGAGGATTAGCAATATTAGACATCCCAGAGCTAGAATTTCCCTGAATTTGCTCAACCACTTGCAGTAATATCTGTTTCTGCGTGTCAGTGAGAGGACAGCTTGCTGCATCACAATCATTAAAGGCTGCGAACATAGCTACTTCAATCTCATCTGGAGTCATAAGTTCATAGCAATTGAAGGGTTATTCCCCTAATTATTACAAATGTTAAATTCAAGTCTCCAATCACCCTGTAGTTAAATGTAAACATAATTAAATTTAAGATGCCGAACATTCAAGGAAGCCAGGAGTCAGCAGAAAAACTTGATTCCGTCTCCTGTCTCCTGAGTTCTTAGTATCGGTTTGGTATTTTTTAGTGTTGACCTCATTTATCACCTAGTTAGGCAAATTGCATGACTCAAACTCAGCATCCCACAAAACTCCTGACTTTTGAAGAATTTCTGGCTTATGACGATCGCACTGATACCCGTTATGAATTAGTGGATGGAGAGTTAGTAGAAATGCCAGAAGTCGTCAGTCCTGGAACTGAGAACCGCAGCCGCGATTACCGTTACAAGCGCACAGAATACGCAGCCAGAGGCATTACTGAATACTGGATTATCGATCCTGAGTTAAAACAAATCACCGTTTGCAAGTGGGTCGAGGGACAAGATGAAGATACGGTCTTGAAGGGTACGGCGACCATTGTATCAGATATAGTACCTGATTGGGAATTGATAGTGGAACAGGTATTTGCAGTGGCGAATTAATCAGGGAAGTAGAGAATAGAGAGTAAAGGTATGTTGTAAGCTGAGGTTATCAGTTAATAATTATTCAATTAAATCACGGGGTCTTTTATGCGGTTGCGTTCACTCACGGTCGTTTTTATTTCATGTCTCATTACTTTTTTATCGTGGGTGATTATTCCCCCAGCTGTAGCCCTGACACAGATTAAACTATTTGATGTCTCTTATAAAGATTGTCCACCAGAACTAGCAGAAGGGGCCGTTATCAGTAGTGGTAGCGCTGCTGCTAATTGTTTTCTTGTCATTGGCAAAGCAGAAAATGGCACTAATAAAACAGTCTACGACGCAGATATTTTTGGACGTATTTATGATGCAAATAATGACTCGGTAATGCAAAACCGCACTCGCTTAGGCTCTATTACTGAGGTACCACCAGGTATTAGCGATTTTGAATTGAGAATTTCTGTACCGGCGAATCAGCCTACTCCGTTGAAGCTAAAACAGTTCAAGGCTGCGGGTTTTAGCGGTCAAGTGCGTAAGTAATTCTTAATTCGTAGTACTCGCCAAAGGCGAGAAACAGGCTAGGTAATTAACGTAAGTTGCTAATTAGTGTTGCATAATGGTATTTTTTGATAACTAGCAACTTGGGTTAATTAGTAATTCGCAAAAAATCGTAGAGACGCTTGTATACTTAACGTCTCTACACAATTTTTTACCAAGGTAGTAATCAAAATCTTTCTTTCTATAAGGGCAGGCTAGCTGGAATGGCACTCAGAAGCCCACTAACTAGATTAAGTGCTAAGAAAGCTAAGATTGGCGAAAAATCCATACCGCCCAATGGGGGAATAATTGAGCGGAATAGATTCAGATAAGGGTCAGTTATTTGGGCTAAAGCGGCAAATGGCTGGTTATACCAGTTGATTGTCGGGAACCAGGTTAGCAAAACCCGGATAATTAGCAAATAGCTATAAAAGCTGACAAAGGTAATTAGTGTCGTAATCAGTAAACTCATGGATAGTTTGGTTTCCTACTAGGTGTTAAACGCGGTCTTATCTTTTAATTTTAATTTAGTCCAAAGTCAAAAGTGTTTGCGGATTTCACGTTTACCACGCTTGACACTTTCACCACGCCTGAACAAACTTCAGGAGTCTTTAGTGAGGGAGCGGTCATTAGTTGCTTGGGGTGAAGTGCTATTAACATTTCCCAGTTGCTTCCGCACTTCATCAATTGTGGCATTTAGCTGGGCAATTTTATCTTCTAGCGATCGCCGGGCCGTTTCTATACCGTTGCTCTCGCTTTCTGAAGCTTTCATCTGACGCCGCTTTGCTGCTATTTTCTTCGCTTCGACTTGGCTATCTGTCAGTTCTGTCTCCTCCTCGGCTAGCAAATCTGGATCGCGTCGAGAAGCAATCACTGCTCCTATGACACCGCCAAATACACCACCAACAAATGCCCCTGCTAAAAAACCACTGGCAAATCCATCTCGCTGACTCATATCTTTACCGCCTTCAACAAACCTTGCAACTTTTACAGTAGTTATGCTATTTTCCTGCCCTAGCTGCATACTAGCTTAAGTCCCAAAGATGCGATCGCCTGCATCTCCCAATCCCGGTACAATATATCCCTTGCTGTCCAGTTTTTCGTCAATAGTAGCGGTGTAAATTATTAAACCTGGATAAGCTTCACTCAGTTTTTGTAAAGCTGGTGGAGCCGCCACTACGCAAACGATCCGGGTCAGGGCTGGATCAGCACCCCGTTGTGTCAATTCTGCCATTGCCGCCATGATCGACCCTCCGGTTGCCAACATTGGATCGGTAACTAACACTCGTGTTTGGGGGTCAAATTTTTCTGGTAACTTGTTTAGATAACAATGAGGTTGCAGCGTTTCTTCGTCTCTTGCCAAACCAAGGTGATAAATCGATGCTAAAGGCAGTAAAGTCTGCGCTCCCTCTAGTAATCCTAGCCCAGCCCGCAGAATCGGCACTACTGCTATAGGCACTTGCGGATCGATCACCGTTGCTGGACAGGTATCTAAAGGACTCTGTACTGCTGTTTCTTGAGTCGGCAACCAGTCTCGCGCAGCTTCATAGGTCAGCCATCTTCCCAACTCAGTCATGGCACTGCGAAATAATACTGAAGGTGTGCCTGCATCACGGGCAACTGCCAGCCAGTGTTTTATCAGGGGATGGGGTGGAACATAAACGCGCAATTGTAGCGTCATAGCCAGAAATAGAGGCTTTTCTATTGTATAAGAACTGAAACACCATAATACTCTTTCCTGCATCCGGCTGACAGCTGATAATTAACACTCTCAATTTTATTGATAAAAACTTTCATTAATAGTTGACATAAATTCTCAATCAAGGCTATATTGTTATACAGTGTTCTCCTCTCTTTTAAGGATCGGCAGACGGGATTAGTCAGCAGTAGCAGGCTCGTCCCTCTTTTTTTTTGATTGGTCATTTGTCCTTTGTCATTGGTCATTGGTCATTAGTTAAATTAAATATTGATTGACTTTAGACAAAGGACAAATACTTCTCTACGTTCGCGCAGCGTGTCGTAGACAGACGCTACGCGTTAGCGGAGCTTTCGCTTTAGCGATAGGCTCAGTACAAATGACAAAGGACAAATGACAAATGACAATTGATGCGATCGTAATTGGGTCTGGTATTGGCGGATTAGTAACAGCAACTCAGTTAGCAGCGAAGGGAGCGAAAGTGCTGGTACTGGAACGTTATTTGATTCCAGGTGGTAGCGCTGGTTATTTTGAACGCCAAGGCTATCGGTTCGATGTTGGCGCATCGATGATTTTTGGGCTGGGACAGAACGGCACTACTAACTTACTCACTCGTGCATTATCATCTGTGAATGTTACCCAAGAAGCGATCGCAGATCCGGTGCAGATTCACTATCATCTACCCCAAGGTTTAAACCTGAAGGTTGACCGGGTTTATGAAAAATTTTTGCAAAATCTTACTGCTCATTTTCCTCATGAAGAACAGGGGATTCGTCGCTTTTATGACGAATGCCAAAAAGTATTCAAGTGTCTCAACAGCATGGATTTGTTGTCGCTGGAAGAACCTCGGTATCTACTGCGGGTATTTTTCCAAAATCCTTTAGCATGTCTCGGTTTAGTTAAGTATCTGCCCCAAAACGCGGGGGATTTTGCAAGACGCTACATCAAAGACCCGCAATTATTGAAATTTATCGATATGGAATGTTATTGCTGGTCGGTTGTTACCGCTGACATGACACCAATGATTAATGCTGGGATGGTCTTTTCTGACAGGCATTATGGCGGAGTGAACTATCCCAAAGGCGGAGTCGGACAAATTGCCCAAAAACTGGTGGAAGGTCTAGAGAAGGCTGGAGGTAAGATTCAGTACCAAGCTAGAGTCACGAAAATTCTCACAGAACAGGGAAAAGCGGTAGGTGTGCAACTGGCAAGTGGTGAAGTATATCGGGGTAAACGCATAGTTTCTAATGCTACACGCTGGGATACATTTGAACAATTACTACCAGCAGAAGAAATGCCACATAATGAGAAAAAGTGGCAACAAAATTATCAAAAATCTCCCAGCTTCTTGAGTTTGCATATAGGGGTAAAAGAGTCAGTTTTACCTGCGGGGACAGAGTGTCACCATATTTTGCTGGAAGATTGGGAAAAAATGACAGCAGTGGAAGGCACAGTTTTTGTTTCGATTCCCACATTGCTTGACCCAGATTTAGCACCAAGTGGATATCATATCATTCATGCCTTTACGCCTCATTGGATTGATGATTGGCAAAAACTTTCTCCGAGTGAGTACGAAGCGAAGAAGGAAGAGGCGGCTTGGCGAATTATTGACCGCCTAGAGAAGATTTTTCCAGGCTTAGATGCTGGATTGGATTATCTGGAGGTGGGGACACCCCGCAGCCATCGCCGCTTTTTGGGTCGTCAGGATGGCACTTATGGGCCAATTCCCCGGCGCAAGTTGCGGGGGTTATTAAGTATGCCCTTTAATCGCACAGCTATTCCAGGACTTTATTGTGTGGGGGATAGTACCTTTCCAGGTCAAGGATTGAATGCAGTAGCTTTTTCTGGGTTTGCTTGCGCCCATCGCATTGCTGTAGATTTAGAATTATGAAGTACCCCTTTAGAGTTCCGTCAAATGCTATTGACGCTCTCGATTCCAGGCTTTGACCAGATGTATGGCTGAAATGGTTTATCAAGAGGCGTTCTAGCAATGTGGTTTGTGTAGTTGTGCATCACTTTAATTGCTATGCCCAGAATGACTTCTAGTACTTGTTGCTTATCATAACCAACTGCTAAAAATTCCTGAATTTCAGCATCTTCAACCCAACCCCGTGCTTGAATCATTCGTTGCGTAAAACGGCGTAGTGCTTGCAATTTTGGCTCTTTGAGTGGTGTATTATCACGTAGCGCTTGAATATCTTCACTCTTCATACCCATCATCTTTGCCAAGCCGGAGTGGGCTGCCATGCAGTAGTGACACTCGTGTTCATAATTCACAGTCAAATAAACGATTTGCTGTTCAGTTGGACTGAAACTTGTCGTAGCAAACAAATCCCATAGTGCCATCGAACCTTTGAGCAACGCAGGTGCTTGGGCGAAAACTCCCTCTAAATTTGGAATAAACCCAAACGTTTGTTGTGCGTGAACTAATGCTGCTTTAGAGTCTTCAGGCGCGGTATCAATCGTGTAAATAGTAAATTCCATTGGTTGTTGCCTCAAATGTACAAAAAAAGTAGACAAGTTTGTCTACTAAAAGTTGGTGCTATTGTATTTCAAAGGAGACAAGCTTGTCTACTCATTTAACTATGACTACTGAATCAAGTCACGCTCGGCAACAAATCCTGGAAACGGCTTCTGAACTCTTTTATCAGAAGGGAATTCAGCATGTCGGTATTAATGAAGTAATTGCAGCGTCAGGTGTTGCTAAACGGACGCTTTACCGTTGGTTTCCTTCCAAAGACTTATTAATCGAGGAAGTGATGAAATATCGCGCTATCCAGTGGTTATGCTGGTTTGAGGATGCAGTTTCAGAGCGAGGTATTACACCCAAAGAACGTTTATTAGGAACGTTTGATGTGTTGCGTGAGTGGTACTCAAGTCCCAATTTTCGGGGTTGTCCGTTCATCAATGCTGTTTTGGAAATTGCCGATGCCTCTCATAAAGCACATCAGGTTTCGGTAGACCTACGTGAGTCAATTCGACAAATTATTGTGCGCTTGGCGGCTGAGGCTGGCGTTAAAAATCCGGAATTCTTTTCGCAACAGTACCTTCTGCTGATTGGAGGAGCCAGCTTAATGGCAACAATCGAACAGTCACCGAACGGAGCAACATTTGCTCAAAGTG
>NZ_JADEXF010000144.1 GCF_015207245.1 Nostoc cf. edaphicum LEGE 07299 | reverse complement strand
AAGCAAAGCTCTATTTTGTATATCCCATTCTAAATTGTACATAGTAATGCAAGTATCTGGCAGTGGATTGCCATCCATAAAAAACACACCTTTAAGGACAGATGGTAAATTTGTTTCTTTGATTGGAATCATCCAGGTTGCAATATTATTAAGTTGCTTTTTTTCAATTAATTCAGCCATAGAATTTGTAATTACTTCCTTTCAGCTAAAATAATACCTAAATTTGTAAAAAACCGAGCTAGAGAAAAGATGAGTAATCTGGCGCTAGAAAAAGAGTAAAATCAACATGAGAAGTAGGGTTTCACAGATGTGCATTGGTGTCAACTTAACGTGAAAGCCAACCCAGAACAAGCTTTTAGATATTGTCTCGTTGTCTCGTTCCCAGTCTCCGACTGGGAATGCCGTTTTAGAAGCAGAGCCTCCCTTGCTGGCGGCAGAGCCGCAATTGAAGTGCATTTCCAGCCCAGAGGCTGGAAACGAGATTTGAAAAGGCTTTCAGCTTAAGTTGACACCAATGACAGATGTGTGTCCCTACTGGAAGTCTCTTGCTCACAGTCGTTGAGCAAAACCTTGTAGTACTAAATTATTAGGAGTAACGGCAGTCACTTTTTCAAAATCCCACTTGACTTCTGTAATTGAGTCCCATTGATAGTTTTGGAACAGATGTAAACAGAAAATTTTGATAAAGCCAATTGATAAGGATTTACCAGGACAAGCTCGCTCATGCCCTTCGCCGTTCCAAGATAAGATATCTGAAAAATCCCGTATTAGATCAAAATCATCTGGATTTTGGTATCTATTGGTATCCCGATTAGCTGTAAGAATAGAGCCAAGCAAGCGAGTACCTTTTTGAAATGGACATTTTTGTTCTCCAATCTCAACTTCACCTGCTTCAGTGGTGAGTTGGCTAACAAATCGCACAGGTGGATAGAGACGAGCCGTTTCTAGAATCACTTGATTGAGAAGTGTTGACTGTTCTAGAGCGTCTGGGTCTAAATTTTTCTTGCCATTCCAAATTGTATTCACTTCTGACACTACATCATTTCTGAGAGTATTATTCAAGCAGAGAACACCAATAACTGATCCTAAAAGCGCACTCGTGCCGGCAGTACCAGCAATATGAATCATATCGAAAAGGGTATTAGCGATTTGGTGTTCGTTCAATTGATACTGAGCGCCTGTTTCAAAGTAAGATGCCCATTTAGCTGATTGTTTATATCGCTTAATTAAATATTGACGATGCCGAATTTTTGGCGCTGTTAATATTGCTAGCAGATACTTGCTGATAAAATTAGGCAAGGATGCAAGAGCCAAACCTTTAATGTAACTATTGGATGCTGTGATTTCTTCCTCAGATAAAGATATTTGAAAAACTAGTTGGTGCAAAATCGACAGCATGATCTTTGGCAAATCGTTGCCGATGTGTAATTTGCCTTGTTTAGCAGCTTCTAACAAGCTTTGCTCAACTAGATTCCCTAAAAAGTCTATCTGCTCTGACGGTTCCGGTAAGGCTTGTAAGATTACAGTACGTAGTCCTGTGTGTTCGTTACCGTTTGTTCCCAGGCTCAGAGGATTATCGAGCAAGTAGCTAGGAGCTAATATTCTAATGATGCCTAAATCATTTCCTCGCAGTTGTGGTTCGGTTTGCATTAGTTCTCTCACCTGCGAGTGAGAAGAATGCATAATTGCTTGGTCTACTGCAAAGTACTTGTCTCCAATATTATCCTTACGGATGTAGAGAAAGTCTCGCCATGCGTTGAGCATGATTGACGCATCCATGTAATAAAAAATCAAGCGGAGAAACTTGCCGATCGCAGTGTCGTAACCTACTTTAGCTAGTATAGGTGCAAGCCAAAGCTGGCGATCGTGACCTTTGAGGACTTTATCTTTAAGTGTCATAGTATTTATTTTGAGTCATTGGTCATTGGTCATTGGTCATTTGTCATTGGTCATTGGTCATTTGTCATTGGTCGTTTGTCCCTGATTCAGATATTGATGCTCTGAGGAATTTTAGAAGGAAGTAGATACTCATAGGGTGGACGGTGTAAATTACGTTGCTTGATGGTATCTTCTACCTGCTGAAGATTACTCTGGAATGCCTTTAACAATGGTTTTACTTTTTGGTCTGTAAAGTATCCTTGCTGATAATCACCCAGCTTGTTGTAATATACAGACCCCAACAAGCTGAGTAGGTTGTATTGCCGTTGCGCCTGATCTAAGGGGGGGAGCAAATTAAGGTAGTCTTGCTCAGTAACTTCTCTTTTGAGAGTTGAGGCTGGTAAATAACCTGCCAATGGTATGGCTGCGGCATAGCCCATAAAATCTTTTTGCGGAAAGTTAACCGCAGCGTGTTGGGCGCTGGCAGTGAAAATAATCAGCGTAGTGGCATCAATCAGGTAATTCAGCGTTTTGATGCCTCCATCTTCGCCAAAATCGGGGATGCGACCACCATCGTAAGCTGGGATTTCGGCTGCCCATGTTTGCAAGGCTGTATCTTTCTGAATGTCTTCATCGGTAGGGTAGTAAAGGTTCAGGTAGTCTGAAACCCATTGATGAATGGCATCCCAGACTAATAGCGCATCATCCCGGTAAGGATAAATAGGCAAGAGGTTGGGATCGTCTACACCGCGCTGTTGGAATTGCTTAGGTAAGATGGCGCTGTTAAAACCATAGCTTTGCAACCCTAGCACTGCTAAAACGCGAGAGTTGTCGATTGATGATGAGAGTAATCTATCGACACCACCACCTGGAGCTATAAGAATCCGTTGAGCGGCATCGTTAATTGCTAAGGTGCTGTCAAAATGCGGGTGTAATAAAATTCTTAAGGGATGGGTAAGTGGCAGTTGTCTTGCGGTGGCGATCGCAAAAACACCAACAAACAGGTGAGTTCTTGCTAGATGAGTAACAGCTTCGTGGTAGTTGGCATCTGCTATTTGGACTATTGTTTTGGCAAAAAGCCAAGAGTATTTACCGGAGTTAGGGGTAACAATTGGATAATCTGGGTCTGGGGTTTGACCGCATTGAATGGCTATCGGACGCAATAAACGGGTGGGGTCTGAGCCTTTGGGTAAGGCAAACAGTGCTAGGGGAGCATAGAGGTATTTTTGCTCGTGTGGGAATGTACCGTTGACCGCACCATCTAAAATTTTATAGTCAGCTAAGTAGAGTCTGCCTTCAAGTCCGGCTGCTGCTAATGCATCGTCAGTTCCCATCACGCCTTGGTAATGTTCGTCTGTGACTGGGAAGCGATCGCCTGGAGTCGTTACTCGCGCGATCGTGACGGGATTGTAGCCAGCCACTCGCATATAGGCAAATACTTCATCTTCTTGGTAAGTTTTAGCGATCGCTGGTACACCAATCACCGGAAACAAATTTTCGTAGTCCTTAAGACTGGTTGCATGTCCTGTCGCCTGTCCTTCATATAGAAGGTTAATTATCCTATGTAGAGCATCTCTGAGGATCACAAGTCCGTTTTCTTTCAAAATAGAATAAAAAAGATCGTCGAGTTCTCTAACATCCTTAGATATACCTTTGAGCAAAAACTGAGGGATAATTTGCAAGATTCTTGCCAGAATACTGATTTTTACTGGTACTGCTCCCTTGAGCAAGGCTTCTAAAATAAACCTTTCGACATCATCACGAATCGATTTAGAACCTTGATTGCCTCTGTTGGCAATCAATGTATTGATAAACACAACTCGTAACTGCTGGGCTAATAAAAAATACCAGTTAGTGGTGAACTCTTCGGCAATAGAAAGCCGATCTAGCATTGCAATTGATGGAATATGGATGTAGTTATATTGATACTCTTGCCTAGCTATATCTAAAGTATGAGTACTTGATGAGCTGATTGAATTTTCTGGTGATGAAGCAGTCATTGACTCTACTCATGTTTAGTATGGGTAACTTTAATAGTTTAGAATAAACAGGTTGGAGTTACCTAAACGTATTATCGCAATTAAGTTTAAAATTACGATTTTTCTAAAGAAATTTTCTGGATTTTATCAACTATTGAACCACGCACGAAATGTTTAGAAATCTTGCAAGAAATATTTAGCAATACAAATAATATTTGCCAAGATTTAGAAACAATTCTCAAAGAACACTTTCAGACTAAAGTATTGTGTTGGAGTTGACATTTGAACTACTGAAACAAGATTGGGAATACAACTATCAGATTCTTCCTCTGCTGCCGATGTCTCCAATGCTTCCTCTGCTTACACAGCGATAAAATATTTTTCTATTACCTTCCCTCTATCAAAAATCTATCTCTACTTCACTGCCTTTATCCTTCAACAGTTAGAAGCAACGAATTTTGCTCCATGCAAAGCTATGAAAGCAAGTTTTCATACTGTGGCAAAAGGATAAATTTGTGGATATTAGCAGACGAAATTTACTGAAGGTAGTTTCTGCTTCTGGTTTAGGTGGAGCTGGGGTATTTGCTTTACAAGGTTTAACCAAACAGGTTTTAGCGCAAAATCAGTCTACCCCACTCCAGATTAAAAAAGGAGAAATGCTCTACAGGCAACTAGGACGCACCAAAGAACAAATATCTGTAATTGGTCTAGGTGGTCATCATATTGGTAGACCAAAAGATGAACAAGAGGGTATTAATCTGATCCGTACTGCTCTTGATCGCGGGATCAATTTTATGGACAATTGCTGGGATTACCATAATGGAGGTAGCGAAATTCGCATGGGTAAAGCTCTGCAAAATGGTTATCGTCAAAAAGCTTTTCTGATGACTAAAATCGATGGTCGCACAAAGGCGGCGGCGGCTAAACAAATTGATGAATCTTTAAGACGTTTGCAAACAGACCACATTGATTTGTTGCAGCATCATGAAGTTATTCGGATGGAAGACCCAGACCGGATTTTTGCCCCTGGTGGTGCGATGGAAGCAGTTGTGGAAGCACAAAAAGCTGGCAAGATTCGCTACATAGGTTTACTGGACATAAAGACCCTTTAGTACACCTGAGAATGTTGGAAGTTGCCAATCAAAACAACTTCCGTTTTGATGCAGTGCAGATGCCGTTAAATGTTATGGATGCCCATTTCCGCAGTTTTGAGAGGCAAGTTTTACCCAGACTGGTTGAAGACGGAATTGCTGTACTGGGGATGAAATCAATGGGCGACCAAAACATTCTCAAAAGCAATGTGGTCAAACCGATCGAATGTCTGCATTACGCGATGAATCTGCCAACTTCAACGGTGATTACAGGCATTGAAAGTATGCCCATCTTAAACCAAGCTTTCGAGGCAGTAAGTACTTTTACACCCATGAGTCAGGAACAAGTTAGAGCATTACTGAATCGGACTCGCCAAGCTGCTCTCAAAGGTCAGTATGAACTGTTTAAAACTACTAACCAATTTGATAGTACAGCCAAAAATCCTGAGTGGTTAGGTTGACACTCCCCGCTTCTATTGAGACGGGGATTCTTGGTTCCCTGACTCGCCGTTAGACGATAGGCTTGCGCCAACCGCCCAAGAGGGCAAATCTCCCCAAGCGTAGCTTCCCGTATGCCCTACGGTAGTTAGTCCACGTTTTAGAATATTGATACTGGCGTTCACGTCCCTATCTTCTACATAGTTGCAGTGAGGGCAAACATGAGTCCTTGTAGATAGGGACTTCTTCACTTTCTGTCCACAGTTAGAACAATTTTGACTTGTATTGTGGGGAGGCACGGCAACCGTTACCTTTCCATATTTATGCCCAAAATATTCTAACCATTGGCGAAAAGTTGACCAACCAGCATCAGATATTGACTTAGCTAGATGTCGGTTTTTGACCATGCCCAAAACATTTAAGTCTTCATAGGCTACCAAATCGTTAGATTGGATGACGGAGTACGCTAATCTCTTGCAATACTCTTTTCGCTGCCTACTTACTCTCAAGTGCTTACGAGCATACCTTATTCTTGCCTTGTGGTAGTTGGTTGATTGTGGCTTTTTAGTCAATATCCTAGATTTGTCGTACTTCTTGGATTTTTTGCGATTAGCGCGGTTTAACTGTTTCTCAGACTTACGGTAAAATTGGGGTGATGGCTCTACATTGCCTTTGTTATCAGCAATGAAATACTTTAATCCCAGATCAATGCCTACCACTTGACCAGTAGGTTGAGTTCCAATTTTTTGGTCAACACTTATAGCAAATTGAGCGTAATACCCATCAGCACGACGCACTAGACGAACACGCTTAATCTGCTTAGTCGAGTAGTAGTTGAGGTCATAAGTTCCTTTTAATTTTAAGGTTCCTATGCCTTTCTTATCTGAAAAAGTTATGGCTTTACGAGTAGTAGAAAGCTTCCATCCAGTTGTTTTATATTCTACTGAGCGACAGTGTTTTTTGAACTTGGGAAACCCTTTTTTACCCAAGGACTTCTTCTTACAATTATCGTAAAACCTACTAATCGCGCTCCATGCACGTTCTGCCGCAGACTGCCGAGCCATTGAATTGAGTTCCGAGGCAAAGGGAAATAAATCAGCAAGTACAGCACAATATTTATTCAAGTCGTATTTACTCAAACCTTTAACATCCATCCATTGCCTTAAGCATTTGTTTTGGATGAATTGAGATGTACGAATAGCATCATCTATTGCTCTATACTGTTTATCTTTTCCCTTGACTTTAAACTCGTAGATTATCATCAGTTCGACCAACCAACTACATTATTATGCTAACATGACTAGCATAAATAATGCCAAATAAATCTGGCTCATTTGCTTATATCCCCCGAATTCTATTCGGGGGTTTTACGCATTACACCTCATAAGTTTTAGCTAGGGCGTGTTTGAAAACTAAGGATGAAAGCGATTTGGGCAGTTCATAGTAAAGGGCACAAAACTAGCAGAGCGGCTGCAAAGTCCAGAACTGAGCGATCGCGAGTTGGAAGTGTTGCGCCTGATGGAAGTACTCAAAAAATGTCATCATAGTTAAAGTGAAAACATTCTGGAGACAAGACAACGGTTTACGCACGCCCTTTAGCACGGTTAATTGAACAATTGCAACGCCTACCGGGAGTTGGCCCCAAAAGTGCCCAACGACTGGCTTTGCATATTTTGAAGCGACCAGAAGCAGAAGTAGAAGCTTTGGCACAAGCTTTAGTTGAGGCAAAAAAACAGATCGGCTTGTGTTCTGTTTGCTTTCACTTATCTGCTGAACCTGTTTGTGAAATTTGCCGCAATGCCAACCGTGACAATAACACTATCTGTGTTGTTGCAGACCCTCGCGATGTGATTGCGCTGGAAAAAACCCGCGAATACAAAGGCAAGTATCACGTTTTAGGCGGGGTGATTTCGCCAATTGATGGGATTGGCCCAGATCAGTTGAATATACTAGCTTTGCAGCGCCGGGTGAGTCAGCAAAAACCTCAAGAAGTAATTCTCGCAATTAGTCCGAGTGTAGAAGGGGAGACAACAACCCTGTATAT
>NZ_JADEXF010000143.1 GCF_015207245.1 Nostoc cf. edaphicum LEGE 07299 | reverse complement strand
GGTTGGAATTCCGTTGTACGGCGAAACGCTGATTGGGCAGTGGAAAGCCAAAATTGCGAATTATCCCGATGGGCTGGCGCAAACGATGGTCGAGCATTATCTCAAATTTGTCCCAATTTGGGGAATGCAATCCAAGCTTGCGAAACGGGATACAAAGCTTTGGTACTACCAAATCCTGGTTGAATCAGCCCAAAATCTTCTCGGTGTATTGTCTGGCTTGAACCACTTGTATTACTCAACATTTCAATTCAAGCGAATGAGCAGATTTATTGAGAAAATGGAGATTGCCCCTGAAAATCTTGTTTCTCGTCTCGAAGGCTTGTTTTGTGATGAAGCCCCTGTAGCTGTCAATGAACTTGAAGCATTGGTTCGAGAAACTGTAGAGCTTGTGGAGGTTAATATGCAAAGAGTGGATACTTCCGAAGCAAGACGGAGATTAGGGTGGAGACAGCAGCCGTGGAAACTAGGCGGATCAGATCGGTGAGGAATTCCAGCTAACAACCGTTTTGCAGCCCTCTTTCATTGCTAAAGCGTAGCCCATTTTAAACATCGCTTTTTAGCCCATGAGAGAAAATGACCTCTCGATTTTGTCGTTAGTCTTGTAAAGGTAACGAGCGCGGAGGGATTTGAACCCCCGACCCACAGAACCGGAATCTGTTGCTCTATCCACTGAGCTACGCGCCCTTAATCTTCAATATTATAGCACGTCTGTGATAAAATTCGCAGTCTTAAAGATAATTAGCAGGGTCTACGGGTGTACCACTCCGACGAACTTCAAAGTGGAGATGGGGGCCAGTTGAGAAACCTGTGGAACCGACAGCAGCGATCGCTTGTCCGCGTTCAACTGCTTGTCCCTCAGAAACATATAACTCGCTGCTATGCCCGTAGAGTGTAGTCATACCATTACCGTGGTCGATAATTATCGCTCTGCCATAACCACCATACCATCCAGCAAAAATTACTGTTCCTGAATCGGCTGCCCGAATTTTACTACCATAGCTGGCGGCAAAATCCAACCCGGCATGAAAGCGACGATAGCCAAGAATAGGGTGAACCCGCCAGCCGAAGGAACTGCTAGTAGAAGCATCGCTAGGATATGCCATTACACCAGTTCCCCGAATGATGATACCTGTTCTGCTGTTGGTTTTTCCTTGGGCTTCTGCTACCTTTTGTTGAATCAAGACTTCCAGATTTTTCGATTCTCTTTCAAGCTGATTTTGCGCTGCTTCCAAGGCGAGGCGATCGCTATTCAGGCGTTGAATCAATTCTGATTGTGATTGCGCCTGGGTTTGATAATCGGCTTTTTGTGCTAAAAGTTGCTCACGAATTAAGCCAATTTCGTTTTTTTGCTGTTCTACTTCCGTTTTTTGTTTGTCGATCGAGTTTGCTTGGGTGTTGAGTTTTACCAAAATTTTCTGGTCTGCTTGAAACACTAACTTCAACTGATGACGACGGCTGAAAAAGTCGCTGATATTTTCACTTTCGAGCAAAACTGCCCATCCCGCAGAAGCAGGCGATCGCTGGAGGTAACGCAATCGTGCTACTGTTGCGATTTGCCGCTCCTGATATGAACGTTCTGCCACATCTAAATCAGTTTCTAACTGTTGGAGGCGTTGGCTAGCGAGTTGTAATCGTGATTCGCTCTCTTGAAGATAGCTATCTGTAGTTTGCAGATTTTGCTTTAAACCAGTCAGGTGTTTTTGGGCCTCTTGTTGGAGATTAGTTAAGCGATCGCGCTCTCCAACGACACCCTGACGCTGCTGGTTCATTTGTTGCTGCTGTTGTCGCAGAGTATCAATAGACCCTGTAGACGTTGCGTGGGCTGGAATTAATGCCAAACAAATCCACAAAACACAGCAAAATGCAATAGATAAACAGCAATAAATCTGCTTTTTTTCTAGAAATCGCCCTCTCATAGTGCGAACCTAATCAAAACGATACTTTCAAACACTATGAGGATTATTCCCAAAATCTGATTCACCCACGCCAACACATTATTAAATTGTCTGCCACTTTGTAACACAAGGATTCTATCTGTGTCAGCATTGAGCAGGGATGTGAGCGGGTGAGATGTATGAACGCACGTATAGCAATTTTCTTAATTACCTTGGTTTTTCCAGGTTTGGCAGTGGTGGGAGTATCGTTGTATTGGTTCAATCTCGATTATGCAGCACTGATCAAAGCTGAAAAGTATGTGGAAAACTTGGTAGAGGTTGGAAAAGTAAATGATAGACAGTTAGAGTATGCCTATCATCGCACCTACATTCATCGCATCAACGTATTTGCCGATGGTACTTGGGGATTACTGGGAGGTGTAATTACAGGACTAGGCATACATGGATTAGTCACTATCAGTAGACCGAAAAGCTCTGCGATCGCTAAAAATATGTGAACAAAATGTGAGTGATTAGCAACTACGAACCCAAATCTCACCGTAGTCGTCTTTCCCAAGGTCTACTATATCTTCAGGAAAGCGCTTGAGAAACTCATCTGGAGGCAACCATTCTTGAAATACAAATGAATGCATTTCAGCAGGTACAACATTAATCAGTATCTTTCCCAGATTGGATAGGTAATCTATACAAGCACGGGTGGTCTTAATTTCGCGTTCTATTATATGATATTCAAATGACAGTAAAGGAATTGGTTGTGTCAGCCCTTTTAAAACTTCAAGCTCCCACCCTTCAACATCAATTTTGCAATAGTCTGGTTTTCCAAATTCATCAATTGCGCGATCGAGAGTGGTGATAGGAACTTGAATACTGCTTTGTACTGGGCTTATCCAATCCTCATGAAAACTTGCGATTCCACTTCGTTCGCGAGTGTACAATGTTGCTTCTCCAGGTTCTGCACCAACGGCATTCTGAACGGCATGAAACTTATTGCGATAATGACTGCATCGAGCTTTTAATTCTCTCATGCATTGGGGCTGTGGTTCAAATGCCACAACTCTTGCACCTGCTATAAGAAAAGCCTCTGATTTTTTACCTATGTTTGCACCAACATCGAAGCAGAGACTATCAGAATCTAATAGCTTTGAGAAGAAAGAAATTTCTCGTTGAAAATAATCTAAATCATCTTTTAACTGTTCTTGATTTAACAAGCGATATAAATTCCTAATGGGTCTATATAGACCAGTTGAGATGCAAAAATCCTTTACAACTGACTTGATAGCAGTAAGTTGCATCTTGTATTTACCTCAATTCAGTAATTTTTGACTGATAAACTATAAAACATATACTAGGGCTTTTTTCTTACTCTCATGAGAGTATAATTAATGAAAAAATTCGTAAAGCAAAATCTAAAGGGTTTCTGAGTTAGGTTGAGTAGATTTTAGGCTAAATCTAGTTTAAATGAGCAGTCTACCGTTGCGATCGCAAAACTTTTCGGTCTACTGACTATATAAAGAATAGGAAGTGTGGGAGCAGCAAAGAAGTTGCTGCAAGTCTTTCCCCTCTGCCCCTCTGACTTTTGTAGTCAATGCCCATTAATTACGATTAGCTTTCCAGTTTGCCAAATCAGCTAAAGAGCGATCGCGGTAACGTCCATAACGCTCCGGTTTACTTTTGATTTTCATTCCTAAATCGGGGAAAATCCCAAAGTTAGGGGGCATTGGTTGGAAATGCTTCGGCGAAGCAGAACTAATAAATTCTAATAACGCACCGATCATTGTTGTTGGTGGTAAAACCAAAGCTTCTTTACCCAAGGCTAATCGCGCTGCATTAATTCCCGCCAAGCAACCACCCGCAGCCGCAGCGGTATAACCTTCAGTACCAATCAATTGTCCAGCAGCTAACAATGTCGGACGCTCTTTAAATTGCAAGGTAGGATGCATTAACTGAGGAGCATTAATAAAAGTGTTGCGGTGCATTACTCCCAGCCTGACAAACTCTGCTTTTTCTAAACTGGGAATTAATTGAAAGATTCGCTTTTGTTCGCCCCAACGCAGATTTGTTTGAAATCCTACCATGTTCCACAGTTGACCAGCTTTATCTTCTTGTCGTAACTGCACCACAGCATAAGGACGTTCCCCTGTGCGAGTATCTGACAATCCCACTGGCTTGAGGGGGCCATAACGCATGGTATCTTCTCCGCGCTGGGCTAGTTCTTCTATGGGTAAACAGGCTTCAAAAAATTTCGCCGTTTCTCGTTCAAAACCCTTGAGTTCTGTTTGTTCGGCTTTACAGAGTTCTTCCCGAAAGTGCAAGTACTGCTCTTTATTCATTGGGCAGTTGAGATAAGCGGCTTCACCTTTGTCATAACGTGATGCCATAAAAGCAATGTCACGATTAATCGATTCTCCGACGATAATCGGGCTAGCTGCATCAAAAAAGCTCAGGTATTCCATCCCTGTAAAGCGCTGCAAATCTTCTGCTAAATCGGGACTAGTTAAAGGCCCGGTTGCCAAAACCACAATCCCTTCAGGAATCGCAGACACTTCACTCCGGCGGAATTCAACTAAAGGATGACTCGCTAAAGTTGCAGTTAAATCTTGGCCAAATTGTCCCCTGTCTACGGCTAGCGCCCCACCAGCAGGTACGGCGTGTTCATCAGCTTTTGAGATGACAATCGAACCGAGTTGGCGTAATTCTTCGTGCAATAATCCCGCCGCGCGATCGCTTGCCATTGCCCCAAAGGAATTACTACACACTAATTCTGCTAAATGTTCTGTATGGTGAGCCGGACTAAATCGCTTTGGACGCATTTCATGCAGAATTACTGGCACTCCAGCTTGGGCTATTTGCCAAGCTGCTTCTGTCCCAGCTAGTCCACCTCCAATTACTTGTATCGGTTGTATTTCCATAGTTAAATTTTTAATTCCCATATTATAAGTATCCATCAGCATTACAAAAGTCAAATTAAATAAAAATTGATGTTAAACCACAACAAGTGCAAATAAAGTATTGGGTCAATTGTAACGTTGAGACTAGACTTTCAAGGTTTTTTACAATCGTTTTTGCCATAATATGAAAAGCCACCAGCAGCGCTGGGCTGAACATTTTTCAACTGGCACACTACTAGGAAGTGCGTTAGCGTAGCTTACCGTAGGTATCGCGTCCTCAGCCCTTGCCTAATTGGATTAATCAAAAAAGTAGCAAAATTAGTCATAAAAGTAGGTTTTTTAGATATAAACCCTTGATTTATGCTTGTTACAGATGATACATTAAGTATGCATTCATAATTAGCTAAAAATGCGTAATTAGGACGTGATTTATGACTAAAAACAAAATTAAAGATAACGTCGCTTTAAATCTAGCTCCAATTATGTTTATTGAAGAAGTAACAGATGATGAGGAATTGAAAAGTGTATACGGTGGCGTAACGCCTCCTGTTTCACGACTAACCCCTGAAATTATTGCTGCTCTTGAAAAGCGCGGTATTCAAGTGTTTATCGATCCTAACAACCCAGATATATTAACAGAAGAGGCGTTATCTGCTTTAAAAGACATTTGGACTAATCAGACGACATAGTAGATACAAATGATTTTCATTAACTGTAGCAATATGCAATACTAGGGCGTGTTTGAAAACACGCTCTATTCTAAAAAATAGGTTATTCTCAGTAATCTTGGAATTATTCTAATGGCTTATCAAAGTCATTTGATATTGTAATCAAATCTTTGGCAGTACTAAATAACAGTAGTTTTCACTCCTTCCATGCTTGGGAGCGCGTTCAACTTTGGCAACAGACAATCAACCCAACAGATGAACAAGCACAAGCTTGTCTGAAAGAAAAGCGATCGCTATCCCCAAAAAAAAATTAACATTAACCTTAGAAGTGTTAATTTTTCATCACATAAACTCATGGGTTACTACATCGCTCCCCGCTTTTTGGACAAACTTGCTGTCCACATCACCAAAAACTTCCTGAAGCTTCCTGGCGTGCGAGTTCCTGTGATATTGGGTATTCATGGACGTAAAGGAGAAGGTAAAACATTTCAATGTCAACTAGTCTTCGAGAAAATGGGTATCGAAGTAACTCACGTATCTGGCGGCGAATTGGAAAGTCCAGATGCCGGAGATCCAGCGCGGTTGATTCGGTTGCGCTATCGGGAAACAGCAGAACTGATCAAAGTACGCGGCAAAATGTGTGTACTGATGATTAACGATTTAGATGCTGGTGCTGGACGCTTTGATGAAGGCACTCAATATACTGTAAACACACAGTTGGTGAATGCCACACTGATGAATATTGCTGATAATCCCACAGATGTGCAGTTGCCGGGCAGCTATGATTCCACACCTTTGCATCGTGTACCGATTATTGTCACAGGTAATGATTTTTCCACCCTTTATGCACCGTTAATTCGGGATGGACGGATGGAAAAATTCTACTGGGAACCAGATAGAGATGACAAGGTAGGAATTGTCAAGGGGATTTTTGAACCGGATGGACTGTCACAGAAAGAAGTTGAACAGCTAGTTGATACTTTTGTCAATCAGTCCATTGACTTTTTTAGCGCTTTGCGATCGCGCATTTATGACGAACAAATCCGCAACTACATTCATAAAGTAGGTTTTGAGCAGATATCCTTGAGTGTGGTTAACAGCACTCAAGGGCCACCAGAGTTTAAAAAGCCAGATTTCAGGCTGTCTCACTTAATCGAGTCTGGAAACTTCCTGGTTGGCGAACAAAAACGGGTAGAAAGTTCCCATTTGGTTGATGATTACAATCGACTCAATCGAGGTAGAAATTCTCAATCAGCACCACCTGCTGTTGTAACACCTATTAGTCAGCCGTCAAATGGTGCAACCAAAGAAGTAAAAACTAATCAATTCCAGAAACAGCAAGCATCAAGTGCCCATTTAACTTTAGAGACACAAGAACAGATTCGGCAATTATTGTCTCAAGGTTACAAAATTAGTATCGAACACGTAGACGAGCGCCGCTTCCGTACAGGTTCTTGGCAAACTTGTGTTCATAGCCACATTGATGCCGAGTCTGATGCCATCTCAAATTTAGAGGCAACTTTGTCAGAATATAGCGGTGAGTATGTGCGCTTAGTAGGTATCGATCCCAAAGCCAAGCGGCGGGTGGTGGAGACAATTATTCAGCGTCCCAATGGAAACAATTAGGGACAGATGCAGCAGAATCCAGGAGTTAGAAATCGGAAGTTAAATTGACAGTTAGAAACTTCGTCTACACAGACAAAACCCGCGCAGGCGGGTTTAAAAAAGCTTTTTTTAAATCATTTGCGAACGAGAAGAAAACCTTAAATCCCCAACTTCTTAGAGATTTAAGGTTGCAAATTCGAGTCACTAGGGTTGTTGTTAATTCTTAAACAACTGGAAACAATATATTTCCTCAATTTGAAAGCTGAATTTTTCCCTTTTAGCTACAAGTACTAGCTGAAGCTGAGGTCATCGTTCTTAAATCGCTAGTAAATGCGGCTGTGTATTGATAAGGTGATGAACCAGAGCAATTCATGGAATTTGTATTAGTGCCACGAGG
>NZ_JADEXF010000142.1 GCF_015207245.1 Nostoc cf. edaphicum LEGE 07299 | reverse complement strand
TTTTGGGGTAATTGCATCCCCAGAGCCAATCAACCTGAATAATTCACCACAAATTGCTACACCTGATTTAGGTCGCCGTCACCAACTCACTTATCAAGAGTGGGTAGATATCCTCAACCAAGAAGCTAAGGTCGCCGCTGACCAACATCCTCCGCATTTAACCATCCTGGCGGGAGATTCTCTAAGTTTGTGGTTTCCTGCTGAGTTATTACCCGAAGATAAAAATTGGCTGAACCAAGGAATTTCTGGCGAAACCAGCAATGGTCTATTGAAAAGATTAAAAATATTTGACCGCACCCAGCCAGAGGTGATTTTTGTGATGATTGGCATTAATGACCTAATTCGGGGGATGAGCAATGGAGAAATTTTAGATAATCAACGGCAAATTATCAATTATCTACGAAAGAGGCATCCCACAGCACAAATTGTTGTCCAATCGATTTTGCCACATGGCGCAGAACAAGCAACTTGGAAAGGACGAGATAAACTTCTAGCTGTTGCCAATAGTCGCATTCGTCAGTTAAATCAGCAACTGCAAAGCATATCTACCAAAAAAGGTGTCAAATATCTCGATTTACATCCCTTGTTTACCAACAAGCAAGGAAATCTCCGCCGTGAATTTACTACTGATGGCTTACACTTAAGTCCTGAAGGCTATATAGTTTGGCGTTCTGCATTGCAGATTTATAGCGAGATTGAATTAAAACCCCAGCAAGAAAAAGAGGGGAAAAGGTTAAAGGGCAAAGGGTAAAGGCATTAAATCCTTTTCCCTTTGCCCCTTTCTGATAATATCTTTGAATACAACTTTGTATAAATCGCGTCTAGGCGCGAGAAAATAAGAAATAGTGAGTTTAAGTAGACAAATCTAATGGATACAAAAGCTTTTAAGCGCAGCCTGCAACATTCAGAAAATTACAATCGCAAGGGCTTTGGTCATCAAGCAGAAGTTGCCACTCAGTTGCAATCTGAGTATCAGAGTAACTTGATTCAGGAAATTCGCGATCGCAATTACACTCTGCAACGGGGTGATGTGACAATCCGACTAGCACAAGCTTTTGGCTTTTGCTGGGGCGTAGAACGGGCTGTGGCCATGGCCTACGAAACTCGCCAGCACTTCCCCACAGAACACATCTGGATTACTAACGAAATTATCCACAACCCTTCTGTAAATCAGCGGATGCAGGAGATGGAAGTAGAATTTATCCCCATTGAAGGAAAGAATAAAGACTTTTCTGTTGTTGGAATTGGTGATGTGGTCATATTACCCGCTTTTGGGGCTAGCGTTCAAGAAATGCAGATACTTCACGAGAAAGGCTGCAAAATTGTTGATACAACTTGTCCTTGGGTATCTAAAGTTTGGAATACAGTAGAAAAGCACAAAAAAATCGATTATACATCAATAATTCACGGCAAATATAAGCACGAAGAAACAGTTGCGACTAGTTCCTTTGCTGGCAAGTATTTAATAGTGTTGAATTTGCAAGAAGCAGAATATGTTGCTGACTATATTATCAATGGTGGCAACCGTGAAGAATTTCTGACAAAATTTGCGAAAGCTTGTTCAGCAGGATTTGACCCTGATCGCGATTTAGCAAGAGTTGGTATTGCTAACCAAACTACCATGCTTAAAGGCGAAACTGAGCAAATCGGCAAGCTTTTTGAGCGGACTATGTTACAGAAGTATGGCCCCACTGAGTTAAATCAGCATTTCCAAAGCTTCAACACCATTTGTGACGCTACCCAAGAACGTCAAGATGCCATGTTGGAATTAGTGGAACATAATTTAGATTTGATGGTAGTAATTGGTGGGTTTAATTCCTCGAATACTACTCAGTTGCAACAAATTGCCTTTGAGCGAGGAATTCCTTCTTATCATATTGATACTGTTGAACGCCTTAAATCAGCATATTCTATTGAACATCGGCAATTAAATGGGCAGTTAATAACTACAGATAACTGGTTGCCTGATGGAGAAATTGTTGTGGGAATTACTTCTGGAGCTTCTACACCAGATAAGGTGGTAGAAGATGTAATTGAGAAGATTTTCACATTAAAAGCAACAGCAGCACTGGTTTAACTGTTCTCAGAGGGACTTACAAATAAGAAACATCCAATTACTTCTTGTGGGGTAGGCAGCGTTCAACTGAACTTAGTCGAAGTCTTGCCTGCCTTACAAGAGTATTTTTGCTGTATTATGCACGCAGTTAAAAAAGTAAAACTACTGCCCTACAAAGGTTTTAGCTTAAGCGTTCGTGCAACGACTCCGCAGGAGTACCGCGTTGCGAAAAAAATGGATAAAGTCGAGCTAAGGTTTGCTGACTTGTTTACTTTTAGCGATCTTCTTCAAGATACTTCAATCCCTTTAGTATTTGATAGCAATTGCTCGTAATCCTTTGGTGTATCAATATCAATATCCCCTAGTGGAAACGGAATATAAAAAACTTCATTGAGGTTATTATTAATAACTTTTTTTGCTCCTGAAGTTTCTTTTAAAGCGGCAAGTTCTGAAAAGAATGTCTGACTAAATAGAGCAGGGACACCTAATGTATCTCCATATTCACAAGCAATAATTGGTTTTTTTGTCAAATAATATGTATCAACAAGTTGATTGATAATTTTGGGAGAAACAAATGGCTGGTCGCAAAGTGTAATAACTACTGCTTCTATTTTTTGCGGAAGATTATTTAACAATTCAATACCACTTTTGATTGAAGTACTCATTCCACAAGCCCAATCCAAGTTCTTAACTACTTTAACGGGAAGTTGTTGAATTTGGGGATGAATCTGTTCTGCATTGGCTCCAAGTACTACTACCACAGGTTGACAAACTGAAGCGATCGCTATTTCTGTAATATATTTTAAAAAGCTACGTCCTTGGTAAAGCAATAGTTGTTTCGGTGTACCCATCCGTGTAGATGCACCAGCAGCAAGAATCATAATGGCTATGGTTGATTTCTCATTGTCTATAGCAGTCATAAAAACTATGTGGTAAGTAGCAAGCTTGAGTTGCTTTCATAACATTGGTGAATCGGTTGATTGCGATTTCTTAAAAAATTACCATTGCGGTTTGTTAGCACTGCTTGAATTTCCGCAATAATAGCGATCGCTATTTCTTCAGGTGTATCTGCTCCAATGTCAATCCCAATCGGGCCATGCAATCTTTTTAATTGTTCGCTAGTATAATCTATTCCTTGCAGACGTATATCTTCCAGCAATCTTTCAGTACGCAGCTTTGGGCCTAAAACCCCTATGTAGCGTGTAGGAGATGGCAGCAACATTTTCAAAATCTCCAGATCGTCAAGGTAATTATGCGTCATCACTACAGCAACTGTATGGGCATTTATAAATACCTGTTTATGTATAATTTCTCGGCGATTAAGAATAATATCACAAGGCATAGGAAATCGCGCTTTAGTTGCCTCATTAGCTCGACAATCGACTACAGTAACGTCCCAACCTAATGCTTGAGCAAACTGGGCCACAGGTACAGCATCATAACCTGCACCAAATATTATTAAAGCTGTAGGTGGTTGGATGACTTCGATGAAAACTTCGGCACTACCTAAAGGTAACTGATAATTATTTACCCTTGACTTTTGAGTAGCAAAGGCTGCTTGACTATCTGCAAGCAGAGATTGAATTAAATTTGCATTTTTGATGTCAGTGATAATTTTACCATCAGGATACAGCAGGAGGCGCGACCCAAGTTTGACTTTTACTGCGCCTTCAAAAGCAAAGACTGTAGCAATAATACCCAAATGTTTTTTATGAAAACACTCCTGTAAAAAAGCGATCGCATTTGGTGTGCTTTCTCTCTCAAGACGTTCGATGAGAACTTGCACTATGCCATTGCACCCCAAACCAAAGCCCCAAAGAATATCTTCAGAGGCAGTGCTATCGTAAGTAACAACAATTGGTTCACCGTCTAACATTCGTTGTTGAGTATGCTCAAATACATCTTTCTCCAAGCAACCAGCACTGATTGTTCCGATCGTCCGACCTGTATTTGTCACCAGCATTTTAGCACCCGATCGGCGATAGGTTGAACCTTGAGTCTTAACTACAGTCGCAAGAAAAGTCATTTCACCACTTTTTTGACTTGACTCGAAGCCTTCTAAAATTGCTTGTAATTCGTTCATTTGATTGTTTATTTTTCTGTTTCTAGCAGTTTGTCAGCTTGAGCAAGTAGTGCCAATGAAAACAATGTGATGACTGTGCCATCCTGTGCGATTGTGTATCGCTACTAAACTGGTGTGCATTCAAGTTGCACATTATCTGGTGGAGACTGTCATTAGTCATTTGTCCTTTGTAAATACAAATGACTAATGACAAAGGACGACATTCACGGGTGATTATGTAATTTAGATGTGTTTTAGCTTTGTAGTTCGCTCTCGTGAACGGTGTACTACTCAAGATAAGCGAAAATAACGCTGAAATCATGCCCCACAAGATAGTTGTCAACTTAAGTCATTTATCTATCATTAGAATTAGCACAAAACACTGATTTTTCGTAACTACAGTGAATACTCTAAGCCACTCGCAAAATTAGAGAATTTTATGTTGGGTGATGAATTAAATATTATGTGTTGTTTTAGACAATCAATGAATCATCATCTAGATGAACACTGAGACGCAACTGCTTGGGCAAGTTAACTCAAGTTCATATTTTTGGTATCTTGTGGTTCATAACACGTTATTATACAGCGGTTAACCACAAACAAGTAAAGCAAGATTATGGCACTAATTATAGGCACTGATGGAAACGACATTTTAGTTGGAACTGATGGAGATGACAGATTTATAGGCAGTGCTGGTAATGATACCATTACCGGTGGAAAAGGTAACGATATCATTGATTATAGTGGCTTAGAACAACCTGTAATACTCCAGCCAGTGGCCATTCAAAAAAGTGCAATTGGAAATGACACGTTTAAAGATTTTTTTGAAACCGTGATTGGTGCTACAGGACAGACTAACAGTATTAATGCTACTTCTGACAGAACAGATGTATCAATAATAGCTGACTTAGCTAACGAGAGACTAGAAATCAGAGTTGTAGGTTCGTCGCCGAGAGTAGTCAATTTGAAGAATTTTGTAAATGTAATTGGTACAAATCAAAATGACGCAATTATTGGTGACGCTAGGGATAATGAATTATCTGGCAGTGGCGGCAATGACATTATTAGAGGCAGCGCAGGCAACGATACCTTAAATGGTGGAGATGGCGTTGATACGGCTGATTACAGTAAATTGGGTCAAAGCTCTACCATATTCATTGATGGAACTCTTAAAAAAGGTGGTGGACTAGGTACAGATATACTTGGTAATTTTGAAAATCTTGTTGGTGATGCTAGCGCTGTAAATAACACTATAGACGCTTCAATGGCTCCTTCAGTACCCTTTTCATTTTTATCCGATCTATCAGTCAACGCCAACCTTGAAACTCAAAGTTTCGTAGTGAATAATCTTCCTGGCGGAAACACAGCTAAGTTCACATTTATAAACTTTGATAATATCAAAGGTACAAATCAAAGTGACACCATTGTTGGAGATAAGCAAAATAATCTGTTATTTGGTAATGGTGGTGACGATACACTTTCTGGCAAAAGTGGCAATGATATACTCACTGGTGGAAATGGTAACGATACTCTCACTGGTGGAGTAGGTGCAGATAAATTTGTTTTTACCAACGTGTTAGAGGGTGTTGACATTATTAAAGACTTCAAGGCTGCTGAAGGTGACAAAATCCAGGTTTCTCAAACAGGGTTTGGCGCGATTTCAATCAGTGACTTCAGTTATGATGCCCTAACTGGTTCTTTGTTCTTCCAAGAATCTAGATTCGCCATTGTTGAAAATAAGCCTATTGGTTTTCAAGTAAATCTAGATATTCAAATTGTTTAAAATCCGATAATAAGAAAATAAGGCATTTAGTGTCAGTCCTAGAGATATTGGCTAAGACAATAACTGGATTGTAAAGTTGAGGAAACAGGGGAGATATGGTGAGAGAAGTTATTAACCAAGCTCCTTCTGTGTCCTCCATCCAACCCCCAATGTTGTAGACAGCTATGCATAGCGGATACTAAGAGAAAGAAGAAATACTTAACTCAACTGTATTGCCTTACGGAGTAGTAGTTGGGGTACTAGTTGGAGTTGGGGTGCTGGTTGAACTTCCAGGATTAACAAGGGAACGAACCTGTTGTAGGTGTTCTTGGAGGATTGGTAGAGTTTGAGCCGCAAATGCTTTCACATCTGGATCTTGTCCCTGTTCAGCTTCAGTTTGAAATACAGAGACATCTTTTTCATGATTTTGAAGCATCTGATTCAAATATTCGCGATCGAACCTAGCACCAGAAAGTTTGGATAAGCTTTGCTGGATTTGCTTATTTTTGCTGTTGAGACTAGTTGGCAGCGTTACACCTTTTTGAGTCGCCAACTGTTTGAGTTGATTGTTTACCAGGGTATGATCTTGAACCATGCGCTGTCCATGCTGTTTTACCGCATCGCTAGCTCCACGTTGTGATGCTAGTTGTCCTAGTTGGACTTCTGCTAAACCACCTTGAGCAGCTTCAGTCATAAACTGTCTGTCTACAGAACTGAGGTTATTTTGCCCTGGTGTAGCTGGTGATGCACTTGGGGATGGAGATGGACTCTCTGTCGTTTGCACAGATTGAGCAGGTGGAACTTCGGATATATTGTCGTCATGGGGCGTAGTTGGTGTGCAACCAGTTGCCAGAGACAAGGCGATCGCCACTATACCAGTAGAATATATTTTGAAGTTGGACATAATTGTTCTCCTTGGATAAAGCTATATGTTGCAAAGTTGAATGAAAAACTAAGCGCGATCGCACAGTTGTACCTTCCTATAAGAGTTCAAGGCTTTGAGGATAAATACATCTTTCTATCGACAGACTCAGCAGTAGATGTAACTCACACCTACCACCTACGCAATTCTGTAGGCGTAGTCCGTGGTAGACATCGCTGTTTCCATAAATAAAACTGGTTAAAGATGATTGATGGCACTACGGAGCAATGAATCCCGAAGCAGAAGCAGTTTTTAACAAGCTGCGTCTACTGATTTCTATAATTGTCTCCTACAAGCAACAACAGGAATGAGCCGTATAGTATCACGGCTCTCTAGCGCAGAGACTCTAACTAAAGTGTGTTTTTAAATATACTTCGCAAGATGCATCACAGTGCAAGTTGATGTATTCCCAATGTAAGCCGATGTATTGTAAAAACTTACCTTGGTGTACACACAAGTCGAATTACCCCCCTTAATCCAATACGGTTCAGTTAAGGCTAAAATTCTTTGTCAAAGTCAACTTTTTTAACGAACCGCAGAGGCGCAGAGGAAACAGAGAGAAGAGAAAAAATGCTTAACTGAACCGTATTGCCCCTTAATCCCCCCGATATATTGGGGGGAAACAAGAGATTCTCGTTCCCTCCCCAATACATACAGGGAGGGTT
>NZ_JADEXF010000141.1 GCF_015207245.1 Nostoc cf. edaphicum LEGE 07299 | reverse complement strand
GGGATTAAGGGGGGTAATCATTCGATTAAAATCACAGCCAACCACTTTTAAAACATCCTCTCAGCAAAGATGCCCGTATCAAATAGCTCAAATTTACTTCGGCGCTGATCTTTTTGTACCAGTTACGTGTAGGGAAATGCTTGTTGGGGATACTTGTACAACAAGCATTTCATGTAGGAATGGGTGGGCGTATTGTCAAGATAAAAGTAATACTATTTAACATCTTCACCGTGATTACCTTCTGTGCCCGTTAGCCCAAACAGATGAATGATATGTTGTTTATTCAAGTCAATCGCAATAATATACCTCGATTAAGAACAGGAAACTTAAAATGAGAATTTTTGTTCCAGGCCGTCTTTGTTTGTTTGGAGAACACAGCGATTGGGCAGGAGAATATCGCAGTGTTAATCCTCTTATCGAAAAGGGCTACACCTTAATTGTTGGTACTAATCAAGGAATTTATGCCTCGGTCAAACCTAATTCTACTGAATTAATTATTCGTACTTCTCTCAATGATGGCAGGAGTTATGAACCGTTGAGATTACCTATGGAATCTAATACCCTTAAATGCATAGCAGCAAAGGGTGGTTTTTTTAGTTATGCTGCTGGTACAGCTTATCAATTTCTGACTCACTATGGTGTTGGCGGACTTGAGGTTGATAATTATCTAACCGACTTACCCATCCAAAAGGGATTATCTTCGAGTGCTGCCTTTTGTGTTCTCATTGCTCGGTCTTTTAATCGTGTGTATGACTTGAAGATGACAATTCGTTCAGAAATGGAGTTTGCCTATCTGGGAGAAAGAACCACTCCTAGCCTTTGTGGCCGTATGGATCAGGCTTGTGCTTATGGAAATCGCCCAATATTGATGATATTTGATGGTGAAAAAATCGACCTACTTGAATTGAAAGTGAGTGAGGATTTGTTTTTTGTGATTGTCGATCTCGGCGGTAGCAAAAACACACAAGAAATACTAAGACGATTGAATCAGTGTTATCCTTTGGCTACTAATTCAATAGAGCAAAATGTCCAAAAATATTTTGGTTCTATTAGCTCTGAAATTACCCAAGCAGCAGTTGAAGCAATACAACTCGGAGATGCCCAACTTCTTGGAGCTTTAATGACAAAAGCCCAAGCGGAATTTGATCGTTACGTAGTTCCGGCTTGTCCCGATCAATTAACTGCAAAAAAGCTGCATCTGCTTCTCCATCACGAGCCACTTAAGCCTTATATCTTCGGAGGAAAAGGCGTAGGTTCTCAGGGGGATGGCACTGCACAACTGATCGTTAAAAATCAAGAGAGTCAAAGAAAAGCTATCGAAATTATTAAGCGTGATTTTCCTCAAATGCAAGCGTTACAGTTAACTATTTCAAGACTACCAACTCCTATAATTGACTTAGCTGAGGACAAAAACCAGTATGGGGATGTTTGTTAAAATACCGCCAGTCCGCTAAATTAAACGAGACATACAGCTTATGATTACTCAAATGATGGTTCAACCCTCATTCTGTGTAAATTCTGGAATCAAACTCAGTAAAGTTAGGGACATACATTTGTTTAAATTTACTGAATAAAAACTTTTTTGAGAAACGTGCTGGATTTCCTAAGTTCAAATCTAAGCATGGGAAACAGGGTAGTTCACTGGTAATAAATCACGAGAGAATAGTGTTTCGGGATATGTGCATAATAAATGATAGCTCTACAAAAAGATAACAGGAAAAGTTAGGTTTAATTTTGGCAGGATTAATGACTTGACACTAATCTGAGTCCCAGTACACCTGCCAAAATTAAGCCAATACAAATAAAACGCTTTACAGAAGCAGGTTCACCCAATAAAAATACTCCTAATAAAGCCGTACCCATTGCTCCTATCCCAGTCCAAACAGCGTAAGCAGTACTTACTGGTAATGTGCGTAGTGCTATCGATAAAAAGAAAAAACTCAATATCATACAAACAACTGTAGGAATACTGAAAGCCAGCTTAGTAAAGCCTTGTGAATATTTCAGACCAATTGCCCATGCAATCTCTAACAACCCTGCAACCAACAAATACACCCACGCCATTATTTATTCTCCTGCACATTGTAGAAATTAAAACTTTTATTTTTTAACGATTTTTCTTATATTAAATATAAATAAATATTGCGGCTCCACCCCATTCATTCGGGACACTTTTCCCATAACCCCGCATCAGCACAATTTATGCAAAAAATTGGTATGGTTTATGAGGGTGTCGCCGCCAGCATAGATTTAAATGGGGTTGATTACGTAGATATTGTTGACTATGGGATTCTCAAAAGCGATTGGCAAACGAATTAGTTAACAGCTTATTAAAGTCAACTAAGCGATCGCCCAGCCCACCCAATTTTGACTTACAGAACTATTAGCGATTAGTTATTAATGATTCTTCACGAATATTTGATGACACGAGTGGTGGGCGCAGGCAAAGATAAGCAAGAGAACCGACTAAGGGAACAAATACCACTGCTAAAAATACCTGGGCATCAGGGAAACGGCGACGAGCCATATCATCACCAACGACACTAGGAAATAAAAGGTAAAACAGGCAAAATGCCAAACTCATACCATTGATAAAGCGATCGTTTTGAAACTGCTGTACATAATCTCCCCAATCACCGAAGGCAAAACCATAGACAAGCAAAACAACTGTACTGAAAGTTAAGACGATACCGTAAAAGCGAGAATCCAACAGACTCAAAAAAGCATCCTTCTGTCCCGAAAATTGTTGATTAGGTTCACGCAAAGCCAGATACGGCAAAAGACCAATTACACCTGAACCCACTGATGCTAGGGCAAAAGGCCAAAAAGGAATCGGTTGCATCCTGCCATCAATGAACAATAAACTACTGTAAATTAATAGCCAAATACCCACTAGAGAAAATAAAGAAAGGATAATTGGATTAATAGCAGCCCACTGAAGAGTAAATATATTTTTCAACAACGTTAACGTTTCATTTAAGTGTAAAGGCGGTGCCAACAATAAAATATAGGCGATAAATCCAGCCCACAGTATCCACAATGCAAGTTTAAAAGTCATAATCTTGATTTGGTTGGATAAATTTCAAAGACACAATTAATTGAGTTCTATAATATCTCTCTGTTGATGCTGTAAGTTTTATTAAGCAACGAGGATTTAACTAATTAATAGTTAAATCCTCGCTGCATTGTAAATTATGAATCCTCTGCTCGTTGTCGCTCAATAGGTAGAGCTTCTAAAGTTGAAAAAGGTAACATAGTTCTCAAGGCATAGCCTCTATATGCTGCGATCGCTGTGTAGCTTTGGTCAAATGTACAACCAGAACCTATGCAGAAACTCACGCGTCGCGGCGAATTCGGGGCAGAATCCGGGTTTTGATTTCTTGCAGAGTGCTGGAATGATGATCCGACACTTGCGATCGCCATCAAGAAGTTGCTGGCAAAGTTCCCGCATTGGGGGATTGCGTGTGTGGATGGGGTGCTGATGAAATGGAAGGAGTCGCGATTGCACTAATTTTCTAATTTTGTCGCAATTCTAGGCTCTTAAAGGAGCTAAATAAAGCTGTTTTGTTACTCTTGGAAAACAATAAACAAGGATATGAACATCAAATCTTAATAACTTTTAATACAAAATAATCCGCAAGAAATAGATTTAACCTCAAAGCTACGTGTTAGAGTTAACCTGTTGTTAATCTATTGTTAACCTATTGCTTGATTGAGCTATTGGGTAATCGAGGAAATGACTAAAAGTATCATTAATCAGGAAAAATTAAGTCTGTGGGGTAAAATATCATCTGACTTAATCTCTACACAACAAACTAATAAAGATAAGCATAATACAACTAAAGCAATGGCAGAGTCAACGGAGTCACAGCCTTCAGCTGGCTTGCAAATAGTTCATTTAACTACCGGGCGCGTGCGACTCCGTACTACTGACAGTAGTCTTAACTCGATATTAGACAATATAGCCCAAGATTTACGCTCCATAGAAGGAGTGAGGGAAGTTGCCGTGAATGAGCAAACGGGTAGTTTGGTAGTTAATTTTGATGAAGATAAGCTATCATTAGCGCAAATTTTGGCGCTAAAATCCGATCTTAAGATTCAACAGCCGCAGGCTTCGTCTGATTCACCTAGCAAGACAGATCCCTTTGCAGCTTGGAAATCGCCTTCATTTTGGAAAGAGCAAGGTATTTCCTTAATTCCGATGATGACAGGCTTGGCGGTAACTGGAGGTTTGGGAATTCATGGCTGGATATCGATTCCAGTTTATATGATTGCGGCGGATGCAACCCGTGGTGTAATTGGTTATCTTGGCTCTCAAGTTCTGACATCAGAAAAAAACGAAGGTAATAACACCAGTTCTGCGATATCGGAATTATCAAAAGAGGAGCGCAAATCTACTATCCAACCAGAAAAGTCAACAAATAATCTTGAGAAGGCTAGCAAGGTGGTAGCACCTGCAAAGATTGACTACAGTGTAGTCCATGCAATTGGTGGACGTATTCGCTTCAATGTGCCAAAAATTGCTGAAGATCGAGCCTATGGGCGGCGACTTGAGAGAATAGTGAAAACCGATGCTCAAGTTACAAGTGTGCGTGTGAATTTTGGTGCAGCATCGATCGCGATCGCTTATCAGTCTCGTGAGATTCCATTATCTCATTGGGTGAGTCTGATGGAATTAGCGTTAGAGACAAACCCACCAACAGTAGGGATCACAACGACGAAACAACCCTTAGAAGAAGTTAGTCAGACGGCTGAAGTTACAGACACAACAACGACAAATCATACTACTCCTGTTGCTCAGAAGGCTGAAGTTACAGACGCAACAACGACGAATCATACTACTCCTGTTGCTCAGACTCCTGAAGTTACAGACATAACAACGGTAAATCATACTACTCCTGTTGCTCAAGCTGCTGAAGTTACAGACGCAACAACGGCAAACCAAACAACTCCCCAGTTATCCAGTCTCTGGAGTAGCCTAAAATCGCCTGCGATGTCTTTCTCATTAGGTATGATGGCGAACTTACCCTTGGGAACTTAAATATACAGTTTCAAATTGCGGAATGCTGGAGGGCAATTATGACTGGTTTAAATTTAGAAACGGCAGCAAATTTAGACAAAAAACAAGAGCAAACAGTCACAGACGAGATTAATTGCCCAGCAACGCCGCCTGCAAGGGTAGCATATAGCATTATTTGTGCATTTCCCGGACAAGTAGCGTTTTGCATACCCCAGATTAGCGAAGATCCAAAATATGTGGAACGTCTTCTCGCCTTGCTTGCCAATGAGCCTTTGGTAATCAATCAGCAAGTGAATACTACGATGGTAGGGTCAATTGCTATTACCTATAAATCTGATGTAATGTCAGATGTTAAGATGCGATCGCACTTAGCTAATTTGATTCAGTTGGCTGGTAATCCGGGATCTGCAAACCAATTCAAACCATACTCAGCGGTAGTGGCGACAGAAGACAAGCAGGATAGAAAGCCAAAAAACCAAGCAGATAAGCAGAAATCAGCAACATTCTCCTTAACTTCTGCGGATGCGTCAGTCTCTAAGACTAAAAGCAATTCGGTATCCTCGACTGATTCTGTAATTCAACAACCAAAAAAACCTGCAAAAGTAGCTTATAGCATTGCTCATGCAATTCCCGGAAGAGTAAGGTTTCGTGTGCCTCGAATTGCCTGCGATCCAAAATATGTCCAACGGTTAGAGACATTACTCAAATCAGATTCTACAGTTACAAGTGAGCGAGTTAATAGCGCTGCGAAATCAGTTGTCATTACCTATAAAACTGGAATGATGCGGAATTCTCAGGAGCGAGTGCAAAGCTTTTTGTCAACACAAATATCTCATCTAGCCAATCTAATTGAATCCGCCAATGATCCCGCCACAGCGATAAGTTAGCTAACGAATCCAGCTAATGACAAATAACCAAATGATAGCTAATCAATTTCGTAGGATTGGTGGCTAATTTTCTCTCTTTATCTCAGTAAAGAGCCTAATTTTCATCGAAGTGTAAAAATTTTGGATTAAAGACAAGTAATGGCAAAAGTAGCACTGCAACTACCATCACCCCCAAAATCTCAATTCACTGTGTTGGAAGGGAATAGAAAAGTTTCTTTAATTGAGACTAATGGACACTCTCAAGGAGAGTTACCCAACGTTACCTACAGCATTGTCCATACAACTCTGGGAAGAGTACGGTTTCGCCTACCTCGTTTACGCTGTGATGCCGATTATGCCAAGCGTCTGGAAGTGTTATTAACAGCAGATGCGCTGGTGAAAAATGTCCGTGTCAAGCCTGCGGCAATGTCAGTTGCAGTTACTTATAAATCTGATAAAGTTTCCGATGCGAAGATGCGATCGCACCTTCACGATTTGATTCAGGCTGCTAGTGAGGTAGTCGTTCTCAAAAACTCTACATCATCGGAAACTGAAAAAGAGCCATCTTGGCCAGGTTTACAGCTCTCCGCCATTGCCACTACTTTAGCAGTACTAGGAGGGCCGTTAGGATTATCGATCCCGCCTTTGATAGTAGCGCTTCCGATCGCCATTGCTACACTACCCGTTGTCCAACGAGCCTGGGAAGGTATTAAACTAGAGCGAAAATTGAATATTGACTTTTTGGATTTGATGGCGATCGCTATTACTACCTTCCAAGGGCAATTTCTCACTCCATCGCTGATGCTGGGTTTAATTGAAGTGGGCGAAAATATCCGCGATCGCACGGCTCGTTCTTCTGCTCAACAAACTCTAGATTTACTTAGTTCTCTGGGGCAATTTGTCTGGGTGGAACGCAATGGCGACAAGCAACAAATTCCCATTCAAGATGTGCAACGTGGCGATACAGTGATTGTTTACCCTGGCGAACAAGTGCCGGTTGATGGTAGCATTTTGCGAGGTAAAGCCCTGCTAGATGAGCAGAAATTAACTGGCGAGTCGATGCCAGTGTTGAAGAAAAAAGGACAACCAGTTTTCGCCTCAACGCTGGTACGCGAAGGACGAATTTATATTCTTGCAGAATGGATAGGCAATGATACCCGCGCCGGACAAAGCATTAAGTTAATGCAAGAAGCACCTGTCCACGATACCCGGATGGAGAATTATGCCACGAAATTTGCTCAAAAAGCTGTTGTGCCAACTTTGTTACTTGGCGGGGCAGTATTTGCCGCAACCCGTAACCCTTCACGGGCAGCCAGCGTTTTAACTCTAGACTTTGCTACAGGTATTCGAGTATCAGTCCCGACAACAGTTTTAGCAGCATTAACTTATGCTGCACGACGGGGTATTCTTATCCGTAGCGGACGGGCGTTAGAACAACTAGCAGAAGTTGATACCATAGTTTTTGATAAAACGGGGACACTGACTAAGGGAGAAGTCGATGTTGTAAGTGTGGAAAGTCTCAATCCAGCAACCTCAAGATTGCGGGTGTTGGAATTGGCAGCAGCCGCCGAACAGCGTTTAACTC